>JAYEOP010000184.1 GCA_034723125.1 Bacteroidota bacterium
TTATTCTTAATTTCTTCTTAGTAATTTCTAATTTCCTAAAATATTTTTTTTAAATTTGCTAAAAAAAATTACTCCAATTATGAATAAAGGAAAAGTAATTCAAGTTATAGGTCCGGTTATAGATGTTAGTTTTTCAAACGAAGGAAATCACTTACCTGATATAAATACAGCACTTTCCATAAAACAAAAAGACGGCAGTCAATTAATTCTGGAGGTTCAAAAACACCTTGGAGAAAATATTGTAAGAACAGTTGCCATGGATTCTAGCGAAGGACTTGTTCGTGGGATGGAAGTTATTGATACTGAATCACCGATAAAAATGCCCATAGGCGAAAATATCAGAGGAAGATTATTTAATGTCGTAGGACAGGAAATTGATGGAATTGGAGCTGTAAAAACTGATAATTACAGAGCTATTCATCAAGATCCGCCTGAATTTGAAGAACTTTCAACAGAAGAAGAACCACTTTGGACAGGAATTAAAGTTATTGATTTACTCGAACCATTCTCTAAAGGAGGTAAAGTTGGTTTGTTTGGTGGTGCTGGCGTAGGAAAAACTGTAATCATCATGGAGCTGATTAATAATATTGCCAAAATGTATGAAGGCATTTCAGTGTTTTCAGGTGTAGGAGAAAGAACAAGAGAAGGTAACGACCTTATTCGTGAATTCCTTGAATCAGGTGTTATCAACTATGGAGATGAATTCAAAAAAAGTATGGAAGAAGGAAACTGGGATCTTTCAACAGTTGATATGGAAGCAGTAAAAAAATCTCAGGCAACAATGGTTTTCGGTCAAATGAACGAACCTCCCGGAGCACGTGCTAGAGTTGCACTTTCAGGATTAAGTGTTGCAGAATCTTTTCGTGATGGCACAGAAGAAAGCGGTGGAGGAGACATACTTTTATTTATTGATAATATTTTCCGATTTACACAAGCAGGTTCCGAAGTATCTGCCCTTTTAGGACGTATGCCTTCGGCTGTTGGATACCAACCTACACTTGCATCAGAAATGGGTAAAATGCAAGAAAGAATTTCCTCAACAAAAAGAGGCTCAATTACTTCAGTGGAAGCTGTTTATGTTCCTGCTGATGACCTTACCGACCCCGCTCCTGCTACTACTTTTGCACACCTTGATGCTACTACTGTTTTAAGTAGAAAAATTGCAGAACTTGGAATTTATCCTGCTGTTGACCCTCTTGATTCTACTTCAAGAATTCTAACAGCTGAAATTATTGGTGATAAACATTATCAAACAGCTCAAAGAATAAAAGAATTACTCCAACGCTTTAAAGATTTACAAGACATTATTGCTATACTTGGTATTGATGAACTTTCTGACGAAGACAAACTGATAGTTCACCGTGCACGTAGAATACAAAGATTTTTATCACAACCATTTCATGTAGCTGAGCAATTTACAGGAATGCCAGGTAAATTTGTTAAAATTGAAGACACTATTAAAGGCTTTAACATGATTCTTGATGGTGAAGTTGACAAATATCCTGAAAATGCATTTTTGCTTGTTGGTACTATAGAAGAAGCTATTGAGAAAGGTGAAAAACTACTTAAAGAAGCTGAATAAAATGTATCTTGAAATTATATCACCTGAGAATGTTCTTTTTGAAGGAGAAGTGAGAAGTGTAAAACTCCCCGGAGAAGAAGGCTATTTTGAAATTTTGGATAATCATGCTCCTATAATTGCACTACTGAAAGAAGGTGAAATTAGAATCATTAAAGATGATGGCGAAAAGGAATTTTACGATACCGACTCAGGTTTTGTGGAAGTAGTGAAAAACAAAGTAATTGTTTTGATTTAAGAACTATTTATTTGTTTAAACGCAGAGTCGCAGAAACGCAGAGAAAAAAGTCAACCCTATTCAGGCAAGCACAAAGCACATCCTGTATCTTGCATCCTGTATCCTGCATCTTGTATCCTGCATCTTGTATCCTGCATCTTGTACACCTACTTTGAGTATTTTTTAAACCAGCTTGTCCATTTCATTTGAATAACACCAAAAAATGCTTCATAAAAAATAGATTTATTCATTTTTGAAACTCCCTTTTGCCTATCGGTAAAAATAATAGGAATCTCTTTAATTTTAAATTTATACTGCCATGTTAAAAATTTCATTTCAATCTGAAAAGCATAACCTTTAAATCTAATTTTATCAAGTTCAAGGGTTTCAAGAACTTTTCTTCGGTAGCAAACAAATCCGGCAGTGGTATCTTTTACAGGCATTCTCGTAATAAATTGAACATAGCGTGAAGCATACACAGACATAAGCACTCTTCCAAGAGGCCAGTTTACAACATTAGCACCTGTAATATATCTTGACCCAATTGCCAAGTCAATATTATCTTTATCAACAGCGTTAAGCAACCTTTCCAAATCATTAGGGTTATGAGAAAAATCTGCATCCATCTCAAAAATATTATCGTATTTGTGCTCAATAGCCCATTTAAAACCTTTGATATAAGCAGTACCTAAGCCAAGTTTTCCTTTCCTCTCAAGTATATGCAGTCTGTTTGCGAATTCATTATTAATCAAATCCTTAACAATAACAGCTGTACCATCCGGTGAGTTGTCATCAATAACAAGTATTTCAAATGGAGAATTTAAAGAAAATACCTTTCTTATAATATCCTCAATATTCTCCTTCTCATTAAATGTGGGAATTATTACTAATGATTTTGACAAAACAATTTATTTAATAATTTTTAACAAACCGCAAACTTAATAAATATATAAAAAATAAAACACAATTATTTTCAAACTTCTTTGTTATTTTTGAAGTAATTGATTTGTTATATTTTTAATCAATAACTTATGGAAAAAGCAATATTTTTAGATCGTGATGGTGTAATAATAAAGGAAAGGGGTAAATACAATTACAAAGTTGCTCACACAAAATTTGTTAATGGAATAGTTGAAACATTGGAAACACTAAAAAACAATGGCTATATTTTCATTATAATTACAAATCAAGGAGGTATTGCAAAAGGTATTTATACTCATCAGGATGTAAAAGAAATTCATAAATTAATAAAAGATTTTTTTTCATCTTTTCATATTGCTATAAAAGATATTATTTATTGTCCTCATCATGACTCAGTTAGCAAATGCTTGTGTCGAAAACCTGATAGCCTAATGCTCGAAAAAGCTATTGCAAAACATGACATTGATATTACAGAATCATATTTCATTGGTGATTCACAAAGAGATGTTGAAGCAGGGAGAAAAGCAGGATTACAAACTATTAAAATTGAGCCAAACGATAATCTTCTTAACTATTTGAACGAAATTATTAAATAGTGTCTCTAAGAAAACTTGTATGTTTTTGGCTGTTAGAATATTATGTGTATTTTGTCGCTTAAATCTAATGTCACAAAGTAGTCATTTGATTGTCATTAAGTTACAAAACCCAATGACAGCTTGGCTAAATGAGTATTAATGACAAGTGAATGACTTTTACATTCACATCCAATTTTAATTCAAAGCCCAAGTATAATGAGTAATACAAAGTTTTATTAGAGGCACTAAATAGGTACTTCTAGTACTTACTTTATTATTGATTATAAATGCATTAATACTCACATCTTTCTATCTACATTTTTTTTACCTTTGCAATCTAATTTTTCTTTATTTAAACTAAAAACGTAATATATTGACAGTTAAAGTAGAAAA
>JAYEOP010000185.1 GCA_034723125.1 Bacteroidota bacterium
TAATTTTTTTATTCAATTTTAAATAAAATATATCATTAATAAGAAATAATTAAACTGTATAATTTTAATACCTTTGCAAAAAAAAAGAAATGGATTTAAAACAACCCAAACAAATAAAATCAGCACTAATAAGTGTTTTCGACAAAAACGGATTAATGCCTATTTTAGAGGAACTTAAAAGATTAGATATAAAAATCATTTCTACAGGCGGAACATACAACTACATAAAAAAACAAGGCTTTGATGTTGAAAAAGTTGAAAACATTACAGATTATCCTTCCATTTTTGGTGGTCGTGTAAAAACATTACACCCAAAAGTTTTTGGAGGAATTTTGTATCGCAGAGATAATGATGACGATAAAAATGAAGCGAAAAAATATCAAATAGACTCTGTCGATTTAGTGGTTGTTGACCTTTATCCTTTTTCAGAAACAGTTAAAGAAGGTAAAAGTGCAGAAGAAATAATTGAGAAAATAGATATTGGAGGAATTTCACTTATTCGTGCTGCAGCAAAAAACTTCAAAGATGTTGTTGTTATTCCTTCAAAAAATCAATATGCTTTTTTATTGAATATTCTTTCAAAACAAAATGGTAAAACTAAAATTATTGAAAGAAAAATAATGGCATCTCAGGCATTCAGTATTTCTTCATCATACGATTCTGATATATTTAATTACATTGCCAATAGTGATAAGGATAAACTAAAAATCAATTTTGGTGCTTCTAACCAATTAAGATATGGGGAAAATCCTCATCAAACAGCTTTTTTCTATGGCGACCTAGAAAAAGCATTTACACAATATCACGGCAAACAAATATCTTATAACAATTTATTAGATATTGATTCATCTCTTAAATTAATTAAAGATTTTGACAAGAATACTTTTGCAATTTTTAAGCATTTAAATCCCTGTGGGCTGGCAAGCAGAAAAAACCCCGTTGATGCATGGAAAGATGCACTTGCTGGCGATCCTGTATCTGCATTTGGTGGAATTATCGTTACAAAAGGAACAATACATTCAAAAGTGGCAGATGAAATAAATAAACTTTTCTTTGAAGTGATTCTTGCTTCAGGATATTCTGCAAATGCACTTGAGATTCTTAAGAAAAAGAAAAATAGGATTATTCTTCAAATTAATGATTATAACTTCCCTCTAGAAGATATTAAAACCGCATTATTCGGAACATTAGTGCAAGATTGTGATACTAATATTACAAAAAAAAGTAAGCTCAATAAAGTTACAACAACAAAACCAACAGAACAGCAAATAAGTGATTTGCTTTTCGCTAATAGAATTGTAAAACATGTTAAATCCAATGCTATTGTATTGGTCAAAAATAACCAACTAATTGGTGCAGGAATGGGACAACCAAATAGAATTGACGCATTAAAGCAAGCTATTAATAAAGCCCAAAATTTTGGGTTTGATACCAAAGGTGCTGTAATGGCAAGTGATGCTTTTTTCCCTTTTTATGATACGGTACAAACTGCACACGAATCAGGAATAAACGCTGTTATTCAGCCTGGTGGGTCAATTCGTGATAAAGAATCTATTGACTATTGTAACAAAAATAATGTTGCAATGGTATTTACAGGAGTAAGACATTTTAAACATTAAAAAATCTATGGGATTATTGAATTTATTTGTTCAGGATTTGGCTATTGATTTAGGAACAGCCAATACAATTATTATTTATAATGATGAAATTGCCGTTGAAGAACCTTCTATTATTGCAATGGACATTCAAAGCAATAAAGTACTTGCTATTGGCTCAAAAGCTATGCAAATGCATGGAAAAACTCACAATAACGTAAGAACTATCAGACCTCTAAAAGATGGTGTAATTGCAGATTTTCAAGCAGCAGAGCAACTATTACGTGGATTGATAGCAATGGTACAAAGAAAACGCTCAATGTTTTCTCCGCATCTACGAATGGTAATCTGTATCCCTTCAGGAATTACAGAAGTAGAAAAGCGTGCTGTTAAAGATTCGGCAGAAAAATCAGGTTGTAAAGAAGTGAAATTAATCCATGAGCCTATGGCAGCAGCAATAGGTATAGGAATTGATGTTGAAGAACCGGTAGGAAGCATGATTATTGATGTTGGTGGCGGAACAACAGAAATTGCAGTAATTGCACTTGGCGGAATTGTTTGTGACCAATCAATACGAATTGCCGGTGATGAATTTAATAACGATATTATTGAATATTTAAGAAGAGAACACAACGTTTTAATTGGTGACAGATCTGCTGAAAACATAAAAATTGAAGTTGGCTCAGCATTAACAGAATTAGAAAATCCCCCAGACAATTACTTTGTTAACGGAAGAGATTTGATGACAGGTATCCCAAAGCAAGTATCCATTGGCTATAGTGAAATAGCAGAAACTTTGGATAAATCAATTACAAAAATTGAGGAAGCAATTCTAAAAGTACTTGAAATGACACCACCTGAACTTTCCGGAGATATTTTCAAAACAGGACTTTATTTTACAGGAGGAGGAGCACTATTAAGAGGATTGGCTCAAAGAATTTCAGAAAAAAATAAGTTGCCGGTCCACATTGCTGAAGACCCTTTAAGAGCAGTAGCACGAGGAACAGGAGTGGCTCTAAAAAATATAAATAAATTTAAGTTTCTTATTTCTTAATAAATTAATACTAATTGTTGATTATCAGAATTAACAATCAATTTATTTGTTTGATGCTTTATGTTTAGGTTAATATTTCTATTTAAAAAATATAATTTCTTTTTGTTTTTTCTCTTCCTAGAAGCATTAGCTATTTTTATTATTTCATCAAACACTTATCATCATTCAGTTATAAATAAAGCAACCCAAGAAGTATCAGGCAATTTTCATCAGTGTTTAACTGATGTACACAATTATTTTCATCTCAAACAAATGAATGATAGTTTATTGCAAGAAAATTCAGAATTAAGAACAATAATAAATAAGCCTAAAAGTTTAAAGAATAGAATAAATATTGATACCAATTACAGCTATGGATACATTTTTTACCCTGTTCATATAATTAATAATTCAGTAATAAATCAAAAAAACTATATAACATTAGATGTTGGGAAAAATGATGCTGTTAAAAATTTTGTTGGTGTTGTTTCTGATAATGGAATAGTAGGTGTTTTAAATAATGTTTCAAATAACTTTTCAGTTGCTATTTCTATTTTAAATACTGATTTCAGAGTAAATGCCAAAATTAAAGAAAACAATGAAGTTGGCTCTTTAAAATGGAACGGAAAATCTGCATACAATGTTATTTTAGAAGACATTCCAAGTCATATTGAACTTAAGAAAGGGCAAAATGTTGTTGTTGGTCCGTATTCGAAATTATTTCCCGAAAATTATCCTATCGGAAAAATTATTGATTTTGAAAAAGGACAAAGTGGATTTTACAAAATTACTGTTAAGCTAAACAACAATATGAAAAGTATCACTTCTGCTTATCTTATTGAAAAAGTTCAGATTAAAGAACAAAATGAATTAGAAAATTCTATTAATAAACAAAATGAGTAAAGAGGTTTTAAAATATCTATTGAGTTTTGTAGTACTAACATTGTTACAACTACTTGTTTTTAATAATGTTGTTCTCTTTGGTACTATTCATCCATATATTTATTTGGTTTTTATTTTTCTTCTACCAATACATTATTCACGTTGGTTAATTTTAATATTAGCTTTTATAATGGGGTTTATCATTGATATTTTTTCAAACACTTATGGATTACATTCTGCCGCTATGGCTTTTATTGGTTTTTTAAGACCAATTTTCTTAAACATTCTAGTTACAGAAAGAGATGAAAATATTCATATTGAGCCACATTTTAACACCCTTAATACAAAGAGATACGCTATTTATGTGCTAACGTTAGTATTTTCACATCATCTTGTTCTTTTCTTTTTAGAGTCTTTTACTTTTGCTCATTTTTGGCTTACTTTTTCAAAAGTTCTTCTAAATTTTATTTCATCAGCAGTAATTATCTTCCTTTATGATTTACTTTTTTATAAACGAAGATAATAATCCTTTGTTTATATTCGTAAAGTAAATTTATATCAGTTTGATTGCATTTTTAATGAATAATGGAGAAATATAAAAACAGAAAAAACGTAATAATAATTCTAATTGCAACAGTAAGCTTTATTTTTTTTGTAAGATTAGTTTATTTGCAACTCTATACAAATAAATACAAAAAATTTGCCCAAAATAATGTTTTGCAAAGAAGAGTGCTATTGCCTCCCCGTGGTTTAATCTACGATAGAAATGGGAAAATACTTGCCACAAATAAAGCAGCTTACGATTTACATGTTATCCCTTCAAAAGTTAAAAACATTGATACTTCTGCTTTTTGTAAAATAATTGATATATCAAAAGAAGATTTTATAATAAAATTAAATAAAGCTAAAAAATTTTCTAATTTAAAGTCATCCGTTTTTATAAAAAATCTTTCCATTAAATCTTACGGAATTTTACAAGAAAGACTTTTCGAATTTCATGGTTTTTTTATTAAATCACGTACAACAAGAAAATACCCAAGACCAATAGCCGCACATATTTTGGGATATAATGGAGAAATCAACCAACGCCAAATTGAGCAATCAAACGACTATTACCAAAAAGGTGATTATGTAGGAATCAGTGGCTTGGAGAAACAATACGAAAAGCAACTCAGAGGTACAAAGGGAGAAGAATTTGTTTTAGTAAATGTTTTTAATATTGTGCAAGGCAAATACATGGACGCTACACTTGATAAAAATTTTGTTCCGGGAAAGCACCTTGTTACATCAATTGATGCAGATGTTCAAGAATATGCAGAAAAGCTTTTCAAAAACAAAAAAGGTGGATTAGTTGCAATTGAACCATCAAGTGGAGAAATAATTGCAATGATTAGCAGTCCGAGTTATGACCCTTCTTTACTCGTTGGGAGACAAAGAACAAAAAATTACATACAATTAAGCAAAGATAAAAATCAACCATTGTTCAACAGAGCTGTGGGTGCAATGTATCCTCCAGGCTCTGTATTTAAAATTGCAATGGCACTTGTTGGATTGGATGAAGGAGTAATTACTGAAAAAACTTCTTATTACGTAAGAGGAGGCTATTATCTTCCCGGGTTAAAAATCGGTGATCATGTTTATGGAAATATAGATTTTCATAATTCAATTGTAAAATCTTCAAATGCATACTATTGCCATGTTTTTAGGTCAATTATTGATAATGACAAGTTTGATAATATTTATGACGGTTACAACAATTGGAGAAATGCAATGGTAGATTTTGGAATGGGCAAAAAAATTGGGGAAGATTTAAGTAATGAAGTTGTTGGTATTTTACCAAAAGTATCGCGATTTGACAAGATGTATGGAAAAAATAGATGGAAGTCAACAAATATTTTATCTCTTGCAATAGGGCAAGCAGAAATAAGCCTTACACCACTTCAGATAGCAAACTTTGTTTCTGTTGTTGCAAATAGGGGATATTACATTACTCCCCACTTACTTAAAGCAGTAGTTTATGATAACCAAATAACAAGACCTGAATATAAAAAAATTGAAACGAACATTGATTCTTTTGCTTTTCCTCTTGTAATCAATGCAATGGAAGATGTACTAATAAAAGGAACAGCTATTAGATACGGACCTTCTTTTAAAGAACTTAATATTTGTGGTAAAACAGGTACATCTCAAAATCCACATGGAGAAGATCATTCAGTATTTATTTGTTTTGCACCAAAGGTAAATCCTAAAATTGTAATAGCAACAATTGTTGAAAATGCAGGACAAGGAGCACATTGGGCAGCTCCCATAAGTTTTTTGGTTACCGAAAAATATTTGAAAGGCGAAATTGATGAAAAAGCAAAATGGATTGAAAAAATAATGCTTGAAGGAGATTTTATTCATGATAAAGAAGAAGAAGAGAAGGAGAAGGAAAAAGAGAAAGAGAAAGAAGAAAACACTGAAAACGATAACAGAACATTAAAACCGGATGAACACTAAAATTAGTTTTAAAAATATTGATTTTATCATTTTTTTTGTAACAGGATTTTTAATTCTTATTGGACTCATAAATATTTATTCTTCAGAGTTTAATCTTGGCAATAATAAAATTCTTGAATTCCAAAGCAATTATGGTAAGCAATTTATGTGGCTAATCATATCATTCTTAATATTCATAATAATTTTCTTGATAGATGCAAGAATTATTATTAATTCAGCATATTTCATTTATGCTATAACAATAATTCTTTTGTTAGCAACACTCGTAGTGGGAAAAGAAATAGCAGGTTCAAAATCATGGCTGAGTATTGGAAGCTACAGCCTTCAACCTTCTGAATTTGCAAAGTTTGGAGTTGCACTGGTATTAGCAAAATACCTTAATACTTATAATGTTAATGTATCAAGATTTAAAGATAGCATGATTGCATTTGGACTAATTCTGCTACCAATGATTTTAATTATTTTGCAAAACGATATTGGTTCAGCCTTGGTTTTTGTTGCATTTATTTTTGTTCTTTTCAGGTACGGATTATCACCACTTTTCCTTTTGATACCCTTTATTTCTGCTATTTTATTTATTGTTGTTTTATTAATAAATATTTATTGGGTAATAGCTTTTTTGGTTCTTGTTGCTCTAATTATTTTCTTTCTTTCATCAAAAAAAGTAAAAACATTAGTTTTATTAGTTGCAATCTTAGCGGTTACTACAGGTTTTTTATTCAGCGTTGATTATGCCTTTAATAATTTTTTACAGCCACACCAACAAACAAGAATAAATGTTTTACTGGGTAAAGAAGTAGATTTAAGAGGCTCAGGATATAATATTCATCAATCATTGATTGCCATTGGTTCAGGGGGTTTCTCAGGAAAAGGTTTTTTAAAAGGTACACAAACAAGATTTGATTTTATCCCGGAACAAAGTACAGATTTTATTTTTTGCACTGTTGCAGAAGAATACGGGTTTCTTGGTAGCATTTTACTTATCTCACTTTTTGTGGTTCTCATGCTACGGATTATATATTTATCAGAAAAACAAAAGTTTGATTTTATCAGAATATATGGCTATGGAGTAATTTCAGTTATTTTCATACATTTTATCGTCAACCTCGGAATGACTCTCGGAATTTTTCCTGTTATTGGTATTCCATTACCATTTATTAGTTATGGTGGTTCATCATTATTAGGATTTTCAATAATGATTAGTGTTTATCTTAAATTTATTTCTGATTATTCACATTATTATAATTGATGAATTTTTTAATAAAACGTAATAATCCAAACGTATTTTAACAGCTAATACGTTTTTTTCCAAACGTATTTTTACATAATATGTGTATCAATCCAGATGTATTTATTATTTTTGCAATAAAAAAAATATTATGTTACGTTATTTTTCGGACTATCTTAAAGAATGGCAAAATCGTAGCCATAGAAAACCTTTGATAATAAGGGGTGCAAGACAAGTTGGAAAAACTTATACAATTGAAAATTTTGGAGAAGAAAATTTTGAAGAAACAATAACAATAAATTTTGAGGAAACCCCTGAATTAAAACATTTTTTTCAAAACAATGATGTAAAACAAATTATTAGAAATTTGGAAATCTATTTTGAAAAAAAAATTATTTTATCAAAAACGCTACTATTTCTTGATGAAATTCAAACATGCCCTGAAGCAATAGTTAGTTTACGATACTTTTATGAAAAAATCCCTGACTTACATATTTTGGTAGCAGGTTCATTATTAGACCAAGTACTTAATGATATGAAATATTCTATGCCTGTTGGCAGAGTGGAATTTGCATATATGTATCCATTAAATTTTAATGAATTTTTGCTGGCACTTAATAAAAAATCACTTGTCAATTATTTGGAAAACTACAATATCAAACAAAAAATTCCAATAGCTATTCATAACAAATTAATGGAATATACACGTTTATATTTTTTTATTGGCGGAATGCCAGAGGCTGTTAAGGTATATTCACAAACAAAAAGCTTAATTGACGTTGAACGTATTCATGAAAGTATTGTCAAATCTTTTGAGTTTGACTTTTCAAAATACGGAACGTCAACTCAACAAAATATAATGACCAAACTATTAAGGTATCTTCCTAAAGTAGGATGTCAAAAATTTAAATATGTAAATTTTGATAGTTCTATTCGTTCTGATATTACAAAAAAATCACTTTGGCTATTAAATATGAGCAGAATAACCTATCTTATCTACAACACAAAAGCAACAGGAATTCCACTTGAGCATAACATTAATGAAAAAGTATTTAAAACACTTTTTTTAGATATAGGTCTTTCAAATCATATTTTAAAACTCAGGCTCACTGACATAGAAAATTTACAAACGAAAATCGAAGGCAATCTTGCAGAGCAGTTTATTGGACAAGAGTTAAATTGCTTACCTCCATATTTTACTGAAAATAATCTTTATTATTGGATGCGTGAAAAACGAAATTCAGAAGCAGAAATAGATTATCTTACTGAAATTGAAAATAAAATTATTCCTATTGAAGTAAAGTCAGGAAAAACAGGAACACTTAAATCATTACAGGTATTTGTTGCTGAAAAAAATTCCGATATTGCAATTCGTTTTAATGCAGATTTACCTTCGAAAACACAAATTGAAACATCTATAAAAATTGCAAAAAAATTAAAGAAAGTTAATTTTCAACTTATATCACTTCCTTTATATCTTGTATCAAATTGCTTTCAAAACAAAATAATTTTCAATCATAGAAATTAGGAAGGAGACTAACAGTTATTATATTTCAAAAATATTGGTTCTTTGTTGATTTGTGTGGATGAAAAAAAAATTTAAAGCCACAGACTTCGTCTGTCGAAGACAAGCTAAGTGTAATAGAAATCTGACTACGTCTGTCGAAGACAGATTCACAGATTAAAATTAATTTATATGCAATATTTAATAAGATATATGCAGAGCGGTCATAAACTGCATTTTGCTATACCATGTAAACAAGTAATAATCAATACGTTAAACATAGTGCCAAATCTCAAATTATGACCAGTCGAAGTATATGTCCTTTAGTACTGATATATCTGGATTTACCGAAAATTCATTAATTAGTAGCTCTCTATAAAGTAGGGTGTTTCGTTCAGAATGTACGAATTCAAGTCTTGTGAAGTCTTTAAAATCAAGGAGTTCGTACGGATGACTGTTTTAAAGACGAACATAACGCAAAAATCAGACATTATGGGCAAATACTTATTACAAAAAGAGTAATTTTGTAATCTGTGAATCAGTGGCTAATTTTATTACACACAAATTTAACATAGAACCAATAATTTTGTTAATTTTGTTAAAATCTTAAAATAAATTTTTAAGAAAACTAAATACAATTACAACTGATTAAAAAATATCTTGACAAACAAAATTTATCAAATACTTGAAAAATACTGGGGATTTAAAAAATTCCGATACCTTCAGGAAGATATTATTTTATCAGTTCTAAACAATAAAGACACTCTCGCACTTTTACCCACAGGAGGAGGAAAATCACTCACTTTTCAAATTCCCGCACTTTACAAAGAAGGTATTTGCCTTGTTGTTACACCTTTGATTGCACTAATGAAAGATCAGCTTAGTAACCTAAAAGAAAAAGGTATTACGGCAGCAGCAATTTATTCGGGAATGACCTATAACGAGATTGACCGCACTCTTGACAATGCAATTTATGGAAGTTATAAATTTCTCTATGTTTCACCCGAAAGATTAGAAACAGATATTTTTCGTCTTAGAGCATTAAAAATGCCTGTAAATCTTATTGCTGTTGATGAAGCACATTGCATATCTCAATGGGGATACGATTTCAGACCTTCTTATTTGAAGATTGCAGAAATACGAAAGTTCTTTCCAAAAATTCCAATTTTAGCACTAACAGCAACAGCTACAAAAGAAGTAAAAGATGACATCATTGATAAACTTGAATTTAAAAATGCAGAAGTTTTTCAAAAAAGTTTTGAAAGAGAAAATTTAGTTTATGCTGTACTACATGAAGAAGCAAAGCGAAATAAACTTGTTGATATTTTAAACAAAGTAACAGATTCGGGAATTGTGTATGTAAGAACAAGAAAATCAGCCAAAGAAGTTGCATTTTTTTTACAACAAAATAAAATTTCAGCAGATTTTTATCATGCAGGATTAGATCAAAAAGCAAGGTCGACAAAACAAAACGACTGGAAATCAGGCAAGACCAGAATCATTGTTTCTACCAATGCTTTTGGTATGGGAATAGATAAATCAAACGTAAGAACTGTTATTCACATGCACCTCCCCGATAGCCTTGAAGCCTATTATCAAGAAGCAGGCAGAGCAGGGCGAGACCTAAAAAGAGCTTATGCAATTGCACTTGTAAACAACAACGATATTTCAGATTTAGAATATAGAGTTAAAACTTCCTTTCCAAAAACTGAAGAAATAAAAAGTGTTTACAAATCTCTTGCTAATTACTTTCAAATCCCAATAGGTTCAGGAAAAGGGATGGAATTTACTTTTGAAATAAATGATTTTTGCAACAGATATAATTTAAATCTGATTACAACATTCAATTGTCTTAAAGAGTTGGGGAAAGCAAATCTTTTATCCTTAAGTAGCAACATTTTTATGCCTTCCCGTCTTTTTTTTAAAATTGGATATAGAAAACTTTATGATTACCAAATTGAATTTCCTAAATATGAAGCAATCATAAAAACTATTCTCAGATCTTATGATGGAATATTTGACCATTACATAAAATTTGATGAGGGAATACTTGCAAAACGACTTAATACAAATAAAACAGAAATTGTAAAACAACTTAATTATTTAAAAAAAATAGATATTCTTGATTACTTATCCCAAACTGACAAAGCAAGAATTATTTTTATCTCCGAACGAGTTGATGATAACAGTATTTTTGTTGACCCTGCTGAATATCACAAAAGAAAAAAAAATTTTGAATCAAAAATTAATTCAGTTATTAAATATGCTTTTGAAACAAAAGCTTGTAAAAGCAAACAACTGTTAGGATACTTTGGTGAAAAATTAAAAAACGATTGTGGACATTGTGATTATTGCCTTAAAGGAAACAAAATAAATATTACAGATTTTGAGTTTAAAAATATTTTCAAAAAAACAATAGCTTTGCTAAATAAAAAGCCATACAATATGGATAAATTGATTGAACAACTTAATGACTTTGAAAAAGATAATGTGATTTACACCATAAGATGGCTAATTGATAATAACAGAATAAAATCGGATAAAAACAGTTTATTAAGATTAACTAAGGGCAAATGAAAAGAATAATTTTTACTGTTACCAACGACCTCAGCTATGACCAACGCATGCAACGAATATGCAATAGTCTTAATAATGCAGGATTTAAAGTAAAACTTATCGGAAGAAAATTAAAAAACTCACAACCTATTGATAGATTAGCTTTTGAAAGTAAACGAATAAAATGTATTTTCAATTCAGGATTTTTATTCTATGCCGAATATAATTTAAGGCTATTTTTTTATTTACTTTTCCAGCCATTTGATATTGTTTGTTCTATTGACCTTGACACAATCTTGCCCGGAGTTTTGGTAGCAAAGCTACGATTAAAAAAATGCGTTTACGATGCACACGAATATTTTACAGAAGTTCCTGAATTAGAAAACAGAAAATTAACAAAAAGCATCTGGGAAAAAATTGCAAAGTTCACAATACCCAAAACCGATAAAAGATACACCGTAAGTAATTCAATTGCAGAAATTTTTAACAAAAAATATAATGTTGATTTCAAAACAATCATGAATTTTCCTTTGTTGAATGAAAACAAAAAACAATTAACACAAAAAAAACATCCGACAATTATTTATCAGGGGGCAATAAACAAAGGTCGTGGTTTGGAACAACTTATTGAAGCAATGACATATTTAGATGTAAAACTCATTATTGCAGGTGAAGGAAACTTAAGTGAACACATACGAATGCTTGTTGAAAGTAAAGGTATTAAAGAAAAAGTAAAATTCAAAGGATATATTAATCCACAGGAATTAGAAGAACTGACAAAAACTGCAACAATTGCTTACAACTTACTTGAAAAATCCAGCCTAAGTTATTATTATTCATTAGGTAACAAGTTCTTTTCATACATTCATGCAGAAATCCCAAGTATTTCAAGTAATTTCCCTGAATATAACAGCTTTAATAATAAATTTGAAGTTTCATATTTGACAGATTTAAAAGTAAAAAACATTATAAAAGCAGTAAATTATTTAATTGACAACAAGGAAAAATATAAACAACTAAAAACAAATTGTTCAAAAGCAAAAGAAATATTCAATTGGCAAAAAGAAAGTTTAAAGCTAATAAAAATATATAATGAGTTCTGATATTCATCTAAATATTATCACATTCGACATCCCCTACCCTGCTAATTATGGTGGAGTTATTGACGTTTTTTACAAACTTCAAGCACTAACAAAAGCAGGTATAAACATTCATTTACATAATTTTCAATACGGGCGAGAAGCATCAACAGAACTTGAAAAAATATGTCATAAAACTTATTATTATCCTCGCAAACCATTTGGCAACCCATTTAGAACAAAACTTCCTTACATAGTAAAAACCCGATGGTCAGAAAAACTACTTCATAATTTGCTTAAAAACGATTACCCTATTTTATTTGAAGGATTGCATTGTACCTTTTACATTGACAATGAAAAACTTAAAAATAGATTAAAGATTGTAAGAATGCATAACATTGAATATCTTTATTACAAGCATCTTGCAAAAGTTGAAAGCAATTTTTTAAGAAAATATTATTTTAATTCCGAAGCAAACAGATTAAGAAAATACCAACAGAAACTTAACATTGCAAGCTATATTGCTGCAATATCTCCATCAGATCATAAAATCCTGAAATTAAAACACGGCAATAGTTTTTACTTACCAGTGTTCC
The DNA here is from genome assembly GCA_034723125.1 of Bacteroidota bacterium. NCBI lineage: Bacteria > Pseudomonadati > Bacteroidota > Bacteroidota bacterium. Next base: position 12,973 of record JAYEOP010000185.1, read on the forward strand.
ATCCAAACCAAAAAGTAACTTCAAAAAATGGCATAGGCGATTATGTTTTATACCATGGCAATCTGGGTGTTGGAGAAAATAATGAAGCAGCATTGTTTTTAGTAAACAATGTACTTAACGATTTAAAAATACCAACAATTATTGCAGGAAACAATCCTTCAAAAGAATTACAAAACGCAATAAAAGACAATTATCATATCAAACTCATTACACCAAAATTAGATGAAATATATCCTCTTATCGAAAATGCACAAATTAATATTTTACCTACTTTTCAGGATACAGGCATTAAACTAAAATTATTAAATGCACTTTTTATGGGACGATTTTGTATTGTTAACAACAAAATGATAAAAGACACAGGATTAGAAAAACTATGTATTGTAGCGGATGATATTACAAGCATGAAAGAAAAAATATCTGAATATTACAATAAAAATTTCAATTCAACTCATAAAGAAGCACGCGAAAAAATACTGAATTCAAAATTTGATAACAACAAAAATATTAAAATTTTGATTAGCAAAATAAAATAGTGTCTCTAAGAAAACTCTGCAAAATTAGGTATCCTCTGGCTTCACTTCAAAACATTTTCCAGCTTGTAGTTTCAATATTTTTGCAGGAAAATCTTCCATTCCCTGATAATTATGAGTAGCCATAATTACAGCAGAACCTGTTTCCTTTATTTCATAAAGTAACTTAATTATCTCTATTGCAGTTTCAGGATCAAGATTTCCTGTTGGCTCATCAGCCAAAAGTACTTTTGGGTCATTTAATAATGCACGAGCAATTGCAACCCGTTGTTGTTCACCACCTGATAATTCATAAGCCATTTTATATCCCTTTGTTTGTAACCCTACTTGAGACAAAACATCATTTATTCTTTTTTCAATTAATTCTTCTGTTTTCCAACCAGTTGCTTTTAAAACAAATTGTAAATTCCCAATTACCGTCCTATCTGTTAAAAGCTGGAAATCCTGAAAAACAATTCCTAATTTTCTTCTTAAAAAAGGTATCTGCTTAGCTGTCAGAGTTTTGAGGTCAACATCTTCAACCCTTGCATATTCACTATAAAAAGGTAAATCGCCATATAAAGTTCGTAGTAAAGTACTTTTTCCACTTCCTGTTTTACCAATCATATAAATAAACTCACCGGGAAATAATTCAAAATTAACATCCAATAAAATAAGTGAATCCTGCTGGTAAAATTTCCCATTTCTAATTTCAACAATTGATTTTGACATTACATTAGGTTTAATCCAAAATATTCAAACTTTTTAATTTTACAAACTTATTCAAATTTAAATTAAAGGCAATCCTTAATTAATTTAAATTTAACAACATTAACTTTAACATTCTAACACCCTATTTTTCTAGCTTCTACATCTCCCAAGAAAAAACACTGCTATTTTGCTATCTTTCATCATTAAATCTCACTAACTAATTTTGAGTCCACTCTAAAAAGTCTTAAAATGATTTTCAGCTCCTTTCTACAACAACAAGCCATAAAATCGTCATTGTGAGGGAGGTACGACCGCGACAATCTCGGGCTTTTTAGCAGAGGTAGTAAAAAACAGTCCTCAGTCAGCAGTAGGCAGTCTCCAGCCAGCAGTCAAATTCCAAATAAACATAAAGAAGTACTTAGAGTACTTAAAGTGCCTAA
>JAYEOP010000186.1 GCA_034723125.1 Bacteroidota bacterium
ACTGTTGACTGTTTTTGACTGCTGACTGGAGACTGCCGACTGCGGACTTGTAATTTGTTTTTTCGTAACACATAACTCTAAGTACTTTAGGCACTTTAAGTACTCTAAGTACTTCTTTTTGTTTATTCGGAATTTGACTGAAGACTGCTTACTGCGGACTGCCGGCTGTTAACTCTTACCCTTTATCTTTCTTAAGCAATGATTTAAGATAATTCAATTTCATCATTGCTTCTATTGGTGTTAATGCGTTAATGTCAATTTTATTAAGTTCTCTTTTTACTCTTTCGTAAATTGGATCGGTTACGTCAAACATTTTTAGCTGGACACTTACCTTTCCTCCAACTACTTTGTTATTCTTGATATTTGTTCTTTGTTTTTCCAGTTCTTCTAAAATGAGTTTTGCCCTTTCCACTATTTTATTAGGAACACCTGCCATTTGTGCAACGTGTATTCCAAAGCTATGCTCACTGCCTCCGGGTTTTAGCTTTCGCAAAAAGATTACTTTATTTTTGTATTCTTTTACACTAATGTTTAAATTCCTTACTCGTTTTAATGTTGAAGCTAATTCATTAAGTTCATGATAGTGAGTGGCAAAAATAGTTTTGGGTTTTGTAGTATTCTGATGTAAAAACTCGGTTATTGCCCATGCAATAGAAATGCCGTCATAAGTACTTGTCCCTCTGCCAATTTCATCTAAAAGTATTAAGCTTCTTTCTGAAACATTATTTAAAATACTTGCTGTTTCAAGCATTTCAACCATAAATGTTGATTCACCAACAGACAGGTTATCAGAGGCTCCTACTCGTGTAAATATTTTGTCAACTATTCCTATTTTTGCAGAACTTGCAGGTACAAAAGAACCAATTTGTGCAAGCAAAACAATTAAAGCTGTTTGCCTTAAAACTGCAGATTTTCCCGACATATTTGGTCCTGTAAGAATAATAACTTGTTGATTATCATTGTTGAGATAAATATCATTTGGAATATAATCATCACCTACAGGGAGGTTTTGTTCTATTACAGGATGACGACCATCCTTAATGTCAATTACATAACTATCATTTATTTGTGGTTTTGTATAATTATATTCTTGTGCAATATTTGCGAATGAAAGAAGCACGTCAAGGTAAGCAATTGCCTTTGAATTTATTTGAATAGGATGAATATATTCTGTTAATTCATAAAGCAATTCCTGATAAATCTCATTTTCCAATGTATCAATTTTTTCTTCTGAGGATAAGATTTTTTCTTCATATTCCTTTAATTCAGAAGTGATGTATCGTTCGGCACTTACAAGAGTTTGTTTGCGATGCCATTCCTCAGGTACTTTGTCTTTGTGTGTATTTCTTACTTCAAGGTAATATCCAAAAACGGAATTGTAGCCTACTTTTAAAGAAGAAATTCCTGTTTTCACAATTTCTCTTTCTCTAAGTTTTAAAATATATTCTTTACCTGTTTTTTTTAAATCTTTTATTTTATCCAATTCTTTTGAATATCCTTCTTTTATAAAATTGCCTTTGTTGATATTTACAGGAGGTTCGTCAACAAGTATTTTATCTATTTTTTCTTGAAGAAGACTACATGAATTTAACTTTTCGTTAATTTTAAAAAGCTGTTTATTTTCTGAATTTTCACAAACTTTTTTAATACCCTCAATATGTGAAAGAGCATTTTTTATGTGCCTAATTTCTCTTGGGTTAATCCGTCTTAAAGCAACTTTTGAAATCAATCTTTCAAGGTCTCCAATTTTTGAAAGTTTCTCCCCTAAATTAGTATTTCCCTTTTCATTTTTAAATAAAAAATCTACCAACTCAAGTCTTTTCTCAATATTCCTTTTGTCCTTTAATGGCATAACTATCCATTGCTTTAAAAGCCTGCCTCCCATTGGTGTAATAGTTTTATCGATTACATTAATAAGCGGACTACCATCAACAAGGTTTGGATTTATTAGTTCAAGATTTTTTATTGAAAAGCGGTCAAGCCAGATAAAGTCATCTTTTTCAATTCTTGAAATATTATTCAGGTGCTTAAGTCTGTCTTGTTTGTTTTCAGAAAGATAATGAAGTATTGCTCCTGCAGCAGGAATTGCAGTATTCATATTTTCTATTCCAAAACCTTTTAATGTTTTTGTTTTAAAGTGAGATGTTAGTTTTTCATAAGAATAATCGGATGAAAATAACCAATCTTCAAGAAGAAAAGTATATCTTTTTTGAGGAAAATATTTTAAATATTCTTCCTGCTTTAATTTTGAATAAATTATTTCTGACGGGTCAAAAGAGTTAACAAGATTTTCTATATAGTCAATGCTTCCTTCTGCTACAATAAATTCACCTGTTGAGATATCAACAAAGGCAGCCCCAACTTCTTTTTTTGTAAAATATAAGGCAGCAAGATAGTTATTTTGCTTTGTATTAAGAACTTGATCATTAGTGGATGTGCCGGGCGTTATTAATTCGGTAACACCTCGTTTTACAATTGTTTTGGTTTTTTTCGGGTCTTCAAGTTGTTCACAAATTGCAACTCTATGTCCCGCTTTAACAAGTTTTGGCAAATAGGTATCAATACTATGATGAGGAAATCCTGCAAGCTCAACTTTTGATGAACCATTAGACCTGCTGGTTAAAACTATTCCTAAAATTTTTGACACTTTTATAGCATCTTCTACAAATGTTTCATAAAAATCACCAACACGAAAGAGCAGTAAAGCATCAGGATACTTATTTTTAATCTGAAAATACTGCTTCATCAAAGGTGTTTCTTCTATTTTTTTATTTTTAACCAAATCTTCTAAATTTTAATGCTATATTTGTTTTTAATTTGCCCAAATTTAAAACTTTAAATTCTAATGAGAAAACTCAAAACATACGAACTTAAAAGAAAATCTGTAACAGAATTTAAGAAAAGTAGCAAACTTCCTATTGTTGTTGTTTTAGACGATATTAGAAGTATGTACAATGTCGGTTCTATTTTTCGTACTTGTGATTGTTTTTTAATCAAAAAAATTATTCTTTGTGGAATTACACCCAAGCCACCACATCGGGAAATTACTAAAACAGCAATTGGTGCTACTGAAAGCATGGACTGGGAATACGAAGCAAACATAAAAGTTACTATTAATTCATTAAAAGCAGAAGGCTATAAAATCATTGGACTTGAACATACCGATGAAAGTTATGACATAAATAACTTTGAAATAAAAAACGATGAAAAATACGCATTGGTTTTAGGCAACGAAGTAAAAGGAATTAACATTTCAATATTAGAAGATTTGGATGAATGTTTGGAAATTCCTCAATATGGTACAAAGCATTCTTTGAATGTGTCAATTGCCGGAGGGATTTCTATCTATCATTTTGCTCAAAAATTAAGGGAAGTTCTATAAGGGGGGCTATAAATTTATTTGCAATAATGTTTTTGAATCTACTCTAAAAAGTCTTAAAATGTTTTTCAGCTCCTTTCTACCCCAAACCCTAAAGGTGTAAGTATCAGAAAATCAGGACTCCCTTTAGGGAGTGGGGCAATTCCTGATTTTCAAAACCTGCACTCATACCAAATTAACATCAAAACACCCGATATAAATCATTTCTATTTCCCTTTTTTGTCGTTAAAAATTATTTCCGTAGCTATAGCTATGCAAAGAATTTTTGCCTAAAAAAAGAAAAATATAATTTAA
>JAYEOP010000187.1:0-7831 GCA_034723125.1 Bacteroidota bacterium
TTATATCTCCATATTTTAAGAGTGCTGTTAAACTATCTTTCCGAAAATAAACCAAAGCTTTTCCTGTAGTTTTATGAATTCCCGAATTGCTCTTAACATACTTTACCTTAACAATGCTTTTAAATGTTTTCTCTTTCTCCTCTGGATATTCAATAATTTTGGCTACAATTATATCATTTTCATTTAAGTATTTTGAGAAATGTAAGGGTTGGTTAATGCCTACCCTTGATAAAACAAGAAAATAACCGGCAAAAAATATTATTACATTTAATAACAAGCCAAATATCCAACGCAAAGAATATGAATGCTGTATTTTAAAAAACCGTATAACAAAAAGTAATAGAACTGAAATTACAACAAAATAATAGAAATTGGATTGAGCTAAAAATCGGTAATTTATTGCAAATAAAATCCCTAATATAAATGGAATAACAAATCTAAACAAAGGTACTTTGTTCCAGAAATTCATTTTTTCAGATTATTGAATAGTTTATTCAAAAATCAATTTACAATAATTTTTAGTTCTATATTGATTTTTGTGGGTAAAAAATATTAAAGCCACAGACTTCGTCTGTCGAAGATAAGCTAAGTGTAATAAAAGTAAGACTACGTCTGTCGAAGACAGATTCACAGATTACGAAAAGAGTAATTTTATAATCTGTGCGAAACTTGAGAATATTATCTAAATCACATAAGATGTTGGAAAAAGAAAATAGTGTATTTTGTTTTAAACAAAAAAAAGGCACCACTAATGTGATGCCTTTTTGCAAATTTAATAAAAATAATTATCTTATAAGAGTAACGGAACCTGCCTGATTCTCCATTTTCTTACCTCTTAATTGATAATTGATTACATAGTAATAAGTACCTCCTGCACATGCTTGTCCGGAATTCATATTATCACCATTCCAATGTACATTAGGATCTGTTGATTCAAATACTTTCTCACCCCATCTGTTAAAGATAGTAATGTCCCAAAGTTCTACACCTTCATTCTCAATAGTAAATTCATCATTAGTTGAATTTTTATCTTCAGGAGTAAATATGTTAGGAATATGAATTTTTACACTAAAATAGTTATTGATAACTACACATTCCTTTTTAAGACATCCCTCACTAGCAGGATCAAGGTTAGGATTATTTATCCATGAGTAAAGACAAACTCTGAAATCGCCTTTTTCATTACCGAAATCATTAACAAACAATGAAGTATCCATTGTTGTAAACTCTTTATAATAATCAGTATTCTCTTTTTCAGTATCAATTCCTTCAACAGTCCACTTATAGTTTGTAGCACCTGTTGATTTGTTAGTAAAAGTAAATTCAGGTAATCCGCTGGAATCTACAACACCAATATCTGCAACTGTTTTCATTACTCTAATCTGAATTGATTTTTGCTTATCAGGACAACTGTTTCCATATCCGTCAAGTTTAACGGTATATGTTGTATCATCCGATCCCATAGTTGTAAAAACATGATATACTGTTTTTCCCGGAACGTCCAAATGATCTGTTCCATCACCAAAATTCCAATAAAGCTCTTGATAACCAGTATCAGATAAATCATCGAATACTGCTGTTGTGCTATCACAAATCAAGGTATCTCCGCTAAATTTTGTTCTTGGAATTGGAAGTACTGTTACAATAAAGTGAGGATCATCCTGATCGGAAGAATCAGCAAATATTGACGTACAAGGTACATAGCGTTGAACCGCAGGATTATATACACTATCAGAGGCTATCAATGAAATGTAATAAACTCCGGGTTGTGTATATTGGATTTCGAATGTACTGTCAGTTGAATTTGAATAATTTGTAAAGGAGGCGGTTGTATTATCACCTTTATTAAATTCCCAAGATTTTAAATTCATTGATGAATCCTTAACAATTAGATAATCTCCTGCACAAAGTGTATCGTGATTAGACTTTACACCATTTTTAAGTATATGAAATTTTGGTTCTGGTCCTAATAATTCAATGAAATTTGGTTTCATTATAGTATCCACACATCCATTAGTATTTTCTACAATCAACATTACATCAAAGTTTCCATTATTTAAATATGTGTGCAATGGATCTTCTATGTAACTAAGACTTCTTGATCCCAATTCATCACCAAATTCCCATTTCCATTTATAAACAGAGTCAATAAGGAAGCTATCTTTAACAGTACCATTTGGATAATAAACATATCCATAATTATTCAATCCATAAGACATATCGTTAAATCCAATAAGTTTAGGACCGCAGATATATGGTTTTGAAGTATTTGTATCTGCAAAATCAGCAACTACTCCAATAACTTTTATGAAAGCTTTTCGTTCAAGAACTTGAACACAACCATTACTATCGGTGGTTCTCATACTTACTGTATAATCACCGGGAGTATCGTAAATAAAAGTAACACTATCCTCATCTTTTATTCCATTAGTTTCAAATACTCCGTCTCCATCACAATCAAATTCTACTTTCTCTATAATTGTAGGTTTACCCCAAGGTCTGTTGCCAATAGGATCTTCCCAAAACGGTGTTTGATTAAGGTGTGGATCCCATGGTTGTAATTGAACTTGGAAATATCTAATAAAATGAGTAAAGGTAACAGTATCACCTCCGCCTTCGTAACAAATAACTCTATCATCTGCTAAAAAGTTAGTATAGTGTCCTACATAAACTTCTGCTTGTCCCATATTTACACAACCGTAAACATTCCTGATTAATGAAATCACATAATACTTACCGGGCTGACTCATACTATAATTCGGTTCAAGCCTTGTAGCATAAGGTGCCGAAGTATCTTTCATATAAAATGAATCCTGCAATGTTAACTGCGGGAAAGTATCAGAAGCAAACCATCCTTGAGAAGCCATATTGTTAAGCCAATTTTGATTAACTGGTTTACCTTTTGTTACGTCAGGATACATAAAACAATCGTGAAAAACTTTTTTACCTGTAAATGGATCAAGTGTAAATGAATCCTGATGACATAACCAGAATATTGTATCCTTTTTTGTAAGCGTACAGCTATCTTCAATATAAATTGGTTTTGTCCATGGTGGAGCGTAAAATTTTGAAATCATAAATGTAAACTTAGTAATACCTACTTGTTGTGTATCAGCAACTGTAAGAATAGCCTGATGTGGGGGACATAATCTCAAATGTTGCGACTCTGCATAATTCATTGGTAGGTATTCACCATACTTAAAGTTGTAAGGATCATTAAGATTAAATCCAGCTTGAAGGTCAAAAATATACTTATAATTATAATAGAAGAAAGTATCAAGACAATCACCTGTCTTAATTATCAATCCTATTGTTTTCCAGCCGCCATCGCCATAAATCCATTTATTACCCATCATCATAAAAGTAATATCATCAATCCAACCACAAGTTATTGTTTGGTGGGTTGCATAATGATCTGCATTTCCATTTCCACTAGTATCAAGGGCTGTTGTATCACTACAATTAGCAGCACACTGAGCTGCCGAATCAAAGACCATCCACCATTTTTGCCTTGCACAAGAAGGTAAAGTCTCAGTAAAATCAGGTCTCTGTGGGTAACTTTGTCCAACACAAGGGGTACCATTTAATATTACACCTCTTCTTCCAAGTGCAGGTGGCGTTACCTTTTGTAATGCCCAATCAAGATATGTAAACTTATCTTCATCCCAACTAGCATCAGGTGGCTCCATTACAATATTTACACTTGCTAAACTCACACAATTTGTTACGTTATCAGTAACTCTTAATTGTACGGAATAACATCCGTCTTCTTTAAATAAGTGCCAAGGTTGAACTTCATCAGAATATCTACAGTCCATATTCGGTACTGCTACTGTTGAAGTACATTGGTCGCCATCGGTAAAATCCCACCAATATTCCATACTATCACTTGCCCATGGATAAGATGGGTTTCTGCATTGGTCTTGAGAAAGATCGTTAGCAGGGAAGGTATAAGTTGTAGGATCATCATCAATTGCGTAATACAAGCGATATTTTTTAGAGTTATTTGTAAACCTCACATAGTTTGGTCCACTACAATTATGTATATATAAATCCGTATCATGCATTGTTTGTGGAGTAGCAGTACCACTTTTTGGATAATAAACGTTTCCGCTTGTAACACCATTTGGTAATGGATCTCCAGGGAACCATGTTCCGTTTGTTTCGGTTACACTGTCATAAAAATTTTTGGTTCCTGTTGGGCTTTTAAAAGGATAATTGATTGATATTATCCTTGGAGGTTTATTATCATAACATGGATAAGGTTTAAAAGTTGTATCAAAATTTATACTGTCTAATACTGCATTACAATAGGTATCAACTGAACTAACAAGAAAAGGTGGAACAGATGTTCTTGTAACATAATCAATAGGGTCTCCATTAGGGTTCCAGCATTGTGAACTCATGTAATGAAACGTTGACAATGGAATTGGTTTCGCCTGAAGTTCATCATTTGGTGGAAATGCAGGAGGAGGAGGCAAGGTTATCATTGCCTGTGGTCCTTTCAATGGAATGAAAACACAGAATGTTGTATCTCTTATACAGTTTGGTTCGTATATCGTTAATGTAATATCGTAAAAACCAGGAGCTGTATAATGATGACATGGTTCCCATGATTCATCATTAGTATTTAATAACATTGATGGTGGATCATCAAATACCCACAACCAATAATAAGCATTTGGTCTTGGTTCTTGTTTAAAACATAATTCATTTCCTTCCCAGCAAACCGGTCCGCCTTGACTTTTCAAAATATCAAACCAATAGAAAATATTTTTAGCACCTGAATAATTAATAAAACTATCAACACATCCGAATGCACTTTCTATAATAAGTTTAGGATGGAAACTACCATCCATTGTATAAGTATGGCTGAATGGTGGTTTGCCAAACATAGAGTCTGCAGAAGTTGAATCACCAGAACCATCATCAAAATCCCACCACCAACGCACAATATTTTTACCGTTAGTATCTGTTGTATTTTTAAATTTCACATTTGTTTCCGGACATCCAATTGCAAACTGAGTTTCAAATTTAGGAGCAAGTTTAGGAAGTACAACAATTTCAGAAACCTTTGATGCTGTATCAACACAACCATTAGTATCGGCTATCTGTAGTAAAATTGTATATTTCCCACTTTTAGTATAAGTATGACATGGTTTTGTAAGATTTGTATAAACATTACCATCACCAACATCCCAAGTAAGATCTGCGATTGGTGCATTTGACTGTCCTGGTGTAGAATTGTCATCAAAACAAAAATAATTATTTTCAAAGCACATAGTTGCCTGAGAAGGTAAAATCAAATCAGCATTTGGATTGTCATATATCGTAACATCAATGCAATCTGAACATTTTACAGAACCGGTTGAAGTGTATAAATAAACACAAGCTGTAAAGGTTCCAAAAGTATCAAATGCGTGTGTTGCTTCAGGTACAGGCATAAGACTAGAATCTCCATCACCAAAATCCCATTTTATAGATGAGAATGTTGTGGTTGACGGAATTTTAAAAGTTATTGATGAGCCTCTACAGGTAGAAGTTTTATTGACAGAAATGTCACACTGTGCATTTGCCAAATAATTAAACCCTAACAATAAAAGCATCAAGAGAAACGCATTCCTAAATTTTTGCTTAATTTTCATGATAGTTGTTTTTAATTTATGTTCAAAAGTAATATTTTTTTTTATATTGACCAATTCTTTTATAAATAACGTTTTTTCATCCTCACAGGTTGCTTGCATTTTTTTATTTTATTATCTGAATAATCTTATTGTTCCATGTAATGAAACTGGTGTCTGTTGTCCTTGTAAACGATAATTAAAGAAATAATAATAAGTACCTTCAGGACATTCCTTTCCTGAATTAATATCGGTTCCATCCCATGATAAATTTTTATCTTCACTTTTAAAAACTGTTTGTTTATATCTGTTTACAATAGTTAACTTAAATAATTTTTCACCTTCAATTGATATTTTATAAAAGTCATTTACAGCATCACCGTTTGGCGAAAAGCTATTAGGCATACTCACTTTAGGATATTTCTTAACATCTATTTTTTGTATAAATGTATCGGAACATCCTGAATATGTTAGTGCAATTAACTTTACAATATAAATTCCTGTATCATTAAATTCGTGTACAGGATTATTAACAGTTGTTTTATTATTATCATCTAAAATCCAAAATACTTTATTCTCATATTTGCTAAGATTGAAGAAACTAAATTCCGGTGTATGTGAAGCATCAAATTTAAATTTTGAAATAGGGCTTTTCCTAATAATTATTTTTTGTGTTTTTTGTGTTTTGTTCTCATTACCAACTATTGAAAATCTTAGATTATAAATGCCGTAGTCATCAAATTTTATGGCATAATAGCCTGAATTCAAGTAATATTTTTTTCCATCACATCTCAATAAATATCTGATATTTGAATTATTATTAGAAGAATAAATGAAAAATCTTATAGAGTCGTTCATACAAATTGCAGTGTCAATAAACTTCAAACTAAAATCATTTTTTTCTTTTTCTATTACTTTATTCTTTTTACTGTTTTCTTCTTTTGAAATATTTTCTAAATTATCCGTCAACACTAAATTGTCATTAGAAGAAAAAGTCTTTTTATTTTCATCAATTTGTTTTTTAAATTCTTTTTCTTCCTTAATAAATACTTTCTGTTTTTCAGTTACTTGTTTATCTTCAATTTTTGTTGTTTTATTTTCTTCTTTTACAATCTGAGCTGTTCCAACTATATCAACATTATTCTTTTGTTCGTAAATTTTATCATTATTTGTATTTAATAAATTTACTATTAATAATGTAGCTACGGTAATTACAATTGCACTTGCAGAAACCAATGCTACACTTTTTACAGAAATGCCTTTAGTAATTGACTTTAAAGATACTTTTTTCGGTATTGGATTGGCAATATTAATTTTTGAATTTACTGCGTTCCAGTTATTAGTCATTTCACTGAAAGAAGTATCAGCCTCAAAATCTTTAAATGCATCTTTAAATGCATCAAAAAGAGAATCTGTATTTTTATTTCCAGCTACCATGTTTAAGAAAAATCTTTATTAATAATTATTTTTAATTTTTGTTTTGCTTTAAAAAGTTGTGATTTTGATGTACCTTCGTTAATTTGGAGTTTTTCAGCAATTTCTTTATGTGAAAAACCTTCAATAACATAAAGGTTAAAAACAGTTCGATATCCTATTGATAAAGAATTTATACATTTTAACAAATCTTGTTTTTCTAAATTTGACAGGACATCATTAATGTTTTTTGAATCAATTTCTTCATTTACTTCAAAAGAATTCGGTATTGTTGCATTTTTTCTATATTTATCTATTGCAGTATTTATCATAATTCTTTTTATCCAACTAATAAATGAACCTTCAAATTTGAATTTTGAAATATTTTTGAATATTTTAATATATCCTTCCTGCAAAATATCATTTGCCTCATGTTTATCAACCGCATATCTTAAACAAATTCCCATCATCAATCCATAATATTTCTTAAACAATTTTTCTTGGGCTAATGATTTCCCTTTCAAGCATGCTTTAATTAAAGCTTTATCTTCTTTTTTCGTTTTATTCTCACTCATTTTACCCTACGATTTAATGAACGAAAGTGTCCTAACAATGGTTGCCTGATTTATAAAAAAAAATATATATTCAACAAAGGTAGTCAATATCTCAAGCACAAAAAAAGCTTTTTTTAATAATGAATATTGAACAAGGAATAAAGAATCTTGAAGTAAAAAGATAACGCTTAGCAACTTTTGTGGACAACAAATTTCATTATTCATAATTCCTTGTTTCGCAAC
>JAYEOP010000187.1:7931-14562 GCA_034723125.1 Bacteroidota bacterium
TTATAACCAGCCGAAGTATTAGGAATAAATTATGGCTTATTAAAAAATAAGAATTTACTCTTCCTCTTGACTAGCTTCGTAATCTTTCAATAATTGTTGTTGAATTTCCGGTGGTACTTTTTCATATCCGTCAAACTTCATAGAATAAGTACCTCGTCCATTAGTTAATGAACTTAAAGCTGTAGAATATTTATTTAAATCAGCTAAAGGAACTTTTGCTTTTATTTTTTGATAAACACCTTCACCTTCCATTCCTAAAATAATTGATCTTCTTCCTTGCAAGTCAGTCATAACATCACCCATTTTTTCTTCAGGAACAATTACTTCAATTTCATAAATCGGTTCAAGTAACTTAGGATTAGCCGCCTTAAAAGCTGCTTTAAAAGCTGTTCTTCCTGCAATTTTAAATGAAATTTCATTTGAATCAACAGGGTGCATTTTACCATCATAAACAACTACTCTAATATCTCTGGCATAAGAGCCTGTAAGAGGACCTTCTTCCATTTTCTCCATAATTCCTTTCAAAATAGCAGGCAAATATCTGGTATCAATAACGCCACCAACAATAGCATTATAAAAAACAAGTTTTCCTCCCCAAGGAAGTTCAATAACTTCTTTACCTCTAATATTATATTGGTCTTTTGGGGGATCAGGTTTTTTCTCTTGATATGGCTCAATCATTAAGTAAACTTCACCAAACTGCCCTGAACCACCTGATTGCTTTTTATGACGAAAATCTTTTTTTGATTCTTTAGTAATTGTTTCTCTGTAAGGTATTTTTGTCGGAAAAAATTCAATTTCAATTTTATGTTCTTTATTAATATGCCATTTTGCAATGTTAATATGAAGCTCACCTTGTCCTTGAATTACCATTTGCTTCAATTCTGTTGAATAATAAAAATGAAATGTGGAATCTTCTTGAGCCATTTTATTCAAAATTCCACCAAGTTTTTCATCATCAGTAGAATTTACTGCCTTAACAGAAATTGTATATTTAGGCTCAGGGAAAACAGTTTTTTTAATATCTAAATCAGCTCCTTTTTCATTTAAGGAAGAATTTATTTTTGTGTTTTTCATTTTTATGGTAGCACCAATATCTCCTGCAACAAGTTTCTCAACTTTTTCACGATTTTTACCTGCTATCAAATATAATTGAGATAATTTTTCCTTTGTTTGAGATTGAATGTTTTCCATTTCATCTCCTTCAGCAATTTCTCCTGTAATAACTTTAAAAAATACAACTTCCCCTAAATGCTCCTCATAAGAAACTTTAAAAACATAGGCAGATTTTGCTTTAGCCGAATCAATCGGAAGTTCATCTCCATTTGCTAATGTTTCAGCATTTGCATCATCTGGTGATGGAACAACTTTAGTAATAAATTCCATCAATCTCTTTGTCCCGATATCATTTTTTGCAGAAGTACAAAGAATAGGAAAAAGGTCTCTTTTCATTAAACCCAATCTAATTCCTTTTCTCATTTCGTCTTCATCAAGTGTACCTTTATCGAAGAATAATTCCATTAATTCTTCATCATTTTCCGCTGCTGCTTCTACTAGTTCATTTTGTAATTCTTCAGCTTTATCCTTCTCGCTATCAGGTATAGGAAGTATCTCTGCATCTCCTCCTCCTTTTGGAAACTTAAACATTTTCATTTTAAGAACATCAATAATAGAATCAAAATCAGAACCTTGATTCAAAGGATATTGAATTGTTACTAATTTATTTCCAAAAATTTCTTTTGATTTTGCAACAAGCTCATCAAATTCGGCTTTTTCATGATCCAGTTGATTGGCAACAAAAATTAAGGGCTGACCATAATTCATTGCATGTCGCCAAAATATTTCAGTACCAACTTCAATTGCATTATGGCTGTTAAGTACCATAAGACTCACATCAGTAACTCTCATTGCCGAAATAGCCTCACCAGCAAAATCATCAAAGCCAGGGGAATCAATAATATTGATTTTATAATCCTCAAAAAATGAATAAAGGACTGTTGATTTAACAGAATTTAATCTTTCATGCTCAATAGGACGATAATCGGATATTGAACTTTTACTTTCAACATTTCCTTTCCTTTCAATAACACCACCTGCTAACAATAATGATTCGGATAAAGTTGTTTTACCACTTGATGCACTTCCTAAAATACTAATATTTCTAATTTCTTTTGTTTGATATACTTTCATTATTCTCTTATTTACTCTTTATAAAAAGGTGGTAAAAATACCAAAATTTAAATATTTAGAAAGATTTTTTATCTTTTTTTAAATTGTAAAAAAAAATGCAAAAAAAAGCCCCGCAAAATGCGAGGCTTGTGGTGAAGGACAGAATTGAACTGCCGACACAAGGATTTTCAGTCCTTTGCTCTACCGACTGAGCTACTTCACCAACAATTTTGAAGCCGCAAAGATATTCTTTTTATTTAAATTCTCAAATTTTTTTTAAATATTCTCACAAGCATTTATAATTTGGAACTAATACCAATTTAATTTCAAAACGCCTGATAAATAAATTAAATTATATTTTTCTTTTTTTAGGCAAAAATTCTTTGCATAGCTATAGCTACGGAAATAATTTTTAACGACAAAAAAGGGAAATAGAAATGATTTATATCGGGTGTTTTGATGTTAATTTGGTATAAATCTTATTTTGTAGTTGTTAGGGAATTTTTTCAAAAAATTCTTATTAAAGCAAAATAAACTTCGTTATTTCACCGCAGCAGTTATATGATAACTTGTTGTTGTATTTATCGGCACAAATAATTCACCCAAGCCCTCATATAATTCACTTTGATGTTCAAATGTAGCTCTGATATAATATTTTTGTGGAAGAAGTTTTTCGAAATATGCATTAAACGGACTTACACCATCAGTATAATTTGAATCATAAGTAATAAGATTTGTCCTATCTTCTTCTGACTCATATAATTTTACCATAGCATAACCCCAAAGAACGCCTGTAGGTAAAGACATGTGAACATAAACATCAAGTTTACCTGTTGGGTCTTCTGTAGGTTCGTTGTTAGGTTCATTTCCTTCATCCTCATCTTTATCACAAGAAAAACCAGCTATTACGAATGAGAAAGCAATAAATAAAGCTAATATTCTGTATTTTTTCATTTTTTTTATCTTTTAAATTTTTTTCAAAATTACAAAAAAAAACCATTCCTTTTAATAAAAAAAGAAATGGTTTTATATCTTCACTATTAGTTGTTTTTAATAAACTGCTGTTACATGAATTGTCTTGGTTGTACCTTTAGGCACCCATGTTTCGGCAGTTCCCATTCTCCATGCATCTGTAGAACTTTGTCGCCATTTCACTTGAATATAGTAATAATTAAATGGCAATTCTTTAAAATAAGCACCTTTGTTTGCAGGATCATCAGGGTCAGTAAGATTCATTTTGTAAAAATTCCCATTATCCAAATCATCTTGACTAAGGTAAAGTTTTACTTCTGCTGAAGCAAGAAAAGCACCTGTAGGAAGATCCATTCTTACAAATACTTCAAGATTTCCATTTGTTGTAGGACCTTCTTCCCATGATCTTTCATAAACAGGATTATCCTCTGTACATGAATTAAAGGTAAACATCAACAAACCGAGAAACATAACACCAAAAACAGCTTTGAATTTATTCATCATTTTTCTTTTTTAATTCAATTTTATTATTCCTTTTTGCTAACGAGAAAACTTAAACAATATTTTCTCACAACTTTTAAAGGTACAAAAGTATTAAAAAATTCACAAATCAGGTGATTTTTTTAAAAAGTATTTTTTTTGCCACTTTTAAATCTCCAAAAAATCAATTAACTTTAAAAGTAATATCTCCTTTTTCAATGAATCCAACAATTTGATTAATTGCTGCTACTCCTGCATTTACATTTGCTTCATTTGTTTGAGCACCCATTTTTTTAGGTGTAAAATAAAATCTTCCTTCATATTTAGATTCTATTTCTTTAGCACAAACAGGAGCAACATCAGAAATATATTTAAAATCATCTCTGTCAGCAAAAACTTTCATTAGTGATTCTTCACAAACAACTTCTTTTCTTGCTGTATTCACTAAAACAGCATTTTTCGGCATTTTTGAAAGAAGGTCAAAATTAATTGACTCCTTGGTTTTTTCGTTTGAAGGAATATGTAAGGAAATATATTGACAACTATTGTAAAGTTCTTCAGCAGAATCAACAACTGTTACACCATCTTTTTCTATTTCGGATTTTTCAATAAAAGGGTCAAAAGCAAAAATTTTCATTCCAAAACCTTTAGCAATTCCAGCAACATATCTTCCTACATTACCATAAGCATGAATACCAATTGTTTTACCTTTCAACTCTGTTCCTGCTTTGCCGTTAAAAGTTCCTCTTGCCAAATACACCATCATTCCTATAGCAAGTTCAGCAACTGCATTTGAGTTTTGCCCGGGAGTATTCATAACAACAACATCATTTTTTGTTGCTGATTCAAGGTCAACATTATCGTAACCTGCTCCAGCACGAACAACTATTTTTAAATTTTTTCCTGCTTCAATTACTTCAGGAGTTACTTTATCACTTCTTATAATAAGAGCATCTGCATCTGCAACGGCTTCAATCAATTCCGATTTGTCAGTATATTTTTCAAGAAGAGCAAATTCATAAGCTGCTTTTTCTGTAATTACTTTTATGTTTTCAACTGCTTCTGCTGCAAAAGGTTTTTCTGTAGCAACTAATATTTTTGTCATAACAAATGTTTTTAATAATTATATAAAAAATGGCAAAATAATTAATTTTTTCTGCCATTAAAACTTCTATCCCTTAATATTTTCAAATTCTTTCATTACATCTATCAATGCTTCAACGCTTTCTTTTGGTAAAGCATTGTATGTTGACGCTCTAAAACCACCAACCGAACGATGACCTTTGATGCCAATCATTCCTTTTTCGGTAGCAAATTCAAGAAATTCTTTTTCAAGTTCTGAATATTCATCATTCATTACCCAACAAATATTCATGATAGAACGGTCGGTTTTGTCCTCAACAGTTCCTTTGAACATTTTATTTCTGTCAATTTCATCATAAAGTAATTGTGCTTTTTCAATGTTTTTCTTTTGCATTTCTGCAATTCCACCATTGTTTTTGAGCCATCTTAAAGTCATAAGAGCAGCATATAATGGTAAAACAGGAGGAGTATTAAACATTGAATCTTTAGAGATATGTGTTTTGTAATCTAACATTGTAGGAATATCTCTTTCAACTTTACCCAAAACTTCTTCCTTAATAATTATGAATGTTAGTCCGGCAGGAGCAAGATTTTTTTGAGCACCGCCATAAATTAAATCATATTTTGAAACATCAATAGGACGACTGAAAATATCGGAAGACATATCGGCAACCAAAGGAATATCAATGTCAATATCTTCTCTTATTTCTGTTCCATAAATCGTATTGTTTGTTGTAATGTGAAAATAATCAGCATCAGCAGGTATTTTGTAATCCTTTGGAATGTAATTAAAAGTCTTTTCTTTTGAAGAAGCCACTACGTCAACTTCACCAAAAAATTTAGCTTCTTTAATAGCCTTTGTTGACCATGCACCTGTATCAAGATAAGCTGATTTCTTATTCATAAGGTTGAAAGGTATCATCAGGAATTGTGTACTTGCACCTCCTCCGAGAAATAAAACTTTATAACCTTCAGGAATATTTAACAATTCTTTAAATAATGAAACCGCTTCATCCAAAACAGCTACAACTTCTTTACTTCTGTGAGAAACTTCCATTATTGATAAGCCTGTACCTGCAAAATCAAGTGTCGCCTTTGCAGTTTCTTCAATTGTAAACTTTGTTAAAATTGAAGGACCTGCATAAAAATTATGTTTTTTAACCATTGTAATCATTTTTTAGTGTTTAAGAACAAAAATATTTGTACTTTTGTACTTTTAAAATAGTTTTAATTTGTTTTTAATACGGCTCTAAATTATTACAATTAATGGATTCTGAAAATTTAATTTACATTTTTTTTATTATCGTTTCAATTATTGCTTCTATTTCCAAAGGAATTAAAAAATCTAAAAGTAAAAAAGCAATTACTCAACAAGCAAAATCGGTTGATTACCCAATAGAAACAACAACTGCTACTGAAAATAACGCTCCGAATAATTGGTATGAAAAAACAAAGGAAACAATAAACAGTTATGAGAGTGAATTTGAAGACCTATTTATTGACAACGAACAAGAAAAAATAGAAGCTGAAGAAAAAAAGCAAAAAGAAATTTTAGAACAAAAACAGAAAGATTTAGAAAGAATCAAAAAGCGAACTGAACATCTGAAGAAATCCCTTTTTAGTACATACGAAACAAATAACACTAAACGGTGTATTTTAATACAATCTGTATAATTATACACCTACAAGGATTATACAATTAGTAAAACAGTAGTTTACCAACATTTCGACAGATATGGCACTCTTTTATATGTAGGAATATCAAATAATCCAGATAGAAGAATAAAAGAACATAAGCTCAAGCCTTGGTTTAAAAAGATACATAAAATCAAGGTTAAAACTTATACAACTAGAGCCAAAGCTTTAAAGATAGAAGAGCATTTTATCAAGACAAAGAAGCCGATTTATAACAAAGTACACAATAAAA
>JAYEOP010000188.1 GCA_034723125.1 Bacteroidota bacterium
GCATTGGATGGACGTAAATATTTTTACTGATTGAATCCATACAATTTTGATTGCTGTTTGAAATTAATTTTACGGAATATTTTCCCCATTTTTTAAAATTTAAATTTGAAAGATTGAAGGACGAAAAAATTTGAGAATTGATAATCCATTGATAACTGAGTGAACCTGAACTAATGGAAGAAAGGTTAGTAAAATCAAAACTATTGTGGTCAAGACATTGGGTGCTGTCATTTATTTCAAATAAAACAACAGGCATAGGATAAACCGTAACTTTATGAGAAATTGAATCAACACAGCCATGATTTGTTTCGGCTGTTAAAATAATATTATAAATATCATCATGTTGATAATGATGTGACGGGGAAACAGCAGTACTTTTCTGTCCGTCATCAAAAAGCCATTCATAAGTTAGATTCCCAAAAGGAACACTGCTTAAGTTATTAAAATGGAAAAGATTATCATCAAGGCAATGTTGAGCGGTTTCAAAACTAAAAGCCGCAACAGGCATGGGCAAAGTATAAACTCTGGCAGAAATAGAATCCATGCAGCCTTCAGTTGTGGTTACGAACATTTTTACTTCAAAAGGATCAACTGTCAGGTAGCTATGATTTGGATTTTGAATAGTTGAATTGTTATTGTCACCAAAATCCCAATAATAATTTAAGTTGCCGTAAGGTAGGAAAGTTTTATCGGTAAATTGAAAATTATTGTTTTTAAAACATTGGTTGCTGTCATTAATGGTAAAATCTGCTTGGGGTGTTGGATGTACAAAAACGCTTTGCTGCACTGTGTCTCTGCAATTAAAATCTGAAATGCTTATTAAATTTACAAGGAAGGTATCATTATTTTTGAAACTATAAAACAACTGTTGTTTTTGTGAAATATTATTGTCTCCCAAATGCCATTCACTGCTCAGGTTTCCCCATTTTATAATTGAAGTATCTGTAAAATTAAATTGGTTGCCAAACAAACATTGTGAAGTGTTATCAATTGTAAAACCGCTTTGAGGCATAGGGCAAACATACACCGAACGCATAATTGAATCTTTGCAACCATGATCGGAAGTAAGTAAAAGTTTAACCCGGAAGGTATCATCTATTTGATAATGATGTTGTGCATTGGTTTGACCAAGAGTATCACCATCCCCGAAATCCCAAAATGATGTAAAACTACCGCTATCAATAGTACTTTGGTTGGTGAACTGAAACAAATTATCTTTTAGACAAAGGGCAGAATCTTTTATGTCAAAAGCCGTTTGAAGTTTCGGAAAAGCCACCACATAAGCCAATTTACTTGTAGAATCTTTACAACCGAAAGTTGATGTCGCTAACATTTTTACATTAAAAGTATCAGCATTAAGGTATGAATGATGCGGGTTTTCCTGTGTGGATGTATCACCATCACCGAAGTTCCATTTATAATTGAGGCTACCACTGTTGATTGTGGAAATGTTGGTAAATCGAAACTTATTTCCTTGCAGGCATTGCAAACTGTCTTGAATAGCGAATTCTGTTTCAGGCATTGGATAAACAATAATGCTTTTATAGGCTGAATCCGTACAGCCACTATCCGAAACAGCTAATAGTTTTACATAAAAAGTATCATCCGAAATATATGAATGGGAGGGTGATATTAAAGCCGAACTATCATTATCTCCAAAAAACCATAAATAAGTTATTGAACCTGAATCAATGGTTGAGTTGTTTGTAAAATTGAATAAATTACCGGATAAGCATTGAGCAGAATCATTGATTGAAAATTGGGTTTTTGGGGATGGAAGGATATTCAGATATAGAGTGATAAAACTATCGCAACCATAATAATTTGCAAGTGTATTATAGTAAGTGCCCGAGCTATAAAGAAATTTTCCATTGAAATAAAAGCTGTCACAAACATTGATAGAAATTGTATCACAAATTGGATAATATTTTATGAATTTTGCAATAAAAGCATCTTGGAAACTACCAATGGATGTTTGATGAGCACCTACTGTTGCAATGGCAGAAGTTGAACTTGTCCTTCCAGTTATATAAACATTTGCATTTTGATCTATTGCTATTCCATAACCATATTCATAACCGTTCCCCCCATAATAAGTTCCCCATTGCCTTTGCCCCATTGAATTGAATTTTGTTATAAATACATCACAACTCATTCCACTAATGGATGTTTGATAAGCACATGATGTAGCAATGGCAGAAGTTGAACGAGTCATTCCGGTTATATAAACATTTGCATTTTGATCTATTACAATGCCATAACCCTCATCATCATAACTTCCCCCATAATATGTTCCCCATTGTCGTTGCCCTGAAGAATTGAATTTGACGATATATACATCTTCCCCAGAAACACCACCATGAGTTGTTTGATGAGCACCTGAAGTGGAAATCGCAGAAGTTGAACTAGTCTTTCCGGTAACATAAACATTTGCACTTTGATCTGTTACAATTCCATAACCCCAATCATAACCACTTCCCCCATAATATGTTCCCCATTGTCTTTGCCCCGATGAATTGAATTTTGTTATAAATCCATCCACGTATCCACCAAAGGATGTTTGATGAGCACCTGAGGTGACAATGGCAGAAATTGAATTAGTATAAGTAGTACATCCGGTTACATAAACATTTGCATTTTGATCTGTTGCAATTCCATAACCCCAATCATTACCGTTCCCCCCATAATAAGTTCCCCATTGTATTTGCCCCGATGAATTGAACTTTGCTATAAATACATCCTTGTATCCACCAAAAGATGTTTGATGAGCACCTGAAGTGGAAATCGCAGAAGTTGAACTAGTACTTCCGCTTACATAAATATTTCCATTTTTATCTGTTGCAATACCAGGACCCGAATCATAACCGCTCCCACCATAATAAGTTCCCCATAGTCGTTGCCCTGAACTATTGAATTTAACAATAAATGCATCAATACCACCACCAAAAGTTGACTGATGAGAACCTGAAGTAGCTATTGCTGTAGTTGAATGAGTACTTCCGCTTACATAAACATTTCCATTTTGATCTGTGGTAATACCATTACCATAATCATTAGAAGTTCCCCCATAATAAGTTCCCCATAGTCGTTGCCCTGAAGTATTGAATTTAACAATAAATGCATCAATACCACCACCAAAAGTTGGCTGATGAGCACCTGATGTGGCTATTGCTGTAGTTGAATAAGTCCATCCGGTTACATAAACATTTCCATTTTGATCTGTGGCAATACCATAACCTACATTAGTTCCCCCATAATACGTTCCCCATTCCAAATTTGGCATAGGGTCAATAATCAAAGTGTTGTAGCTTGAATATTCACCACAACTAAAACCAAAAGTATTTTCACCTGAATTTTTATATCTAACAGATATTTTTTCTTTATTTTCCAATATCCAGCTTTCAGGGATGTCTTCATAAAAATTGCCATTGGAGGTTTCAATGTGGAGTTTTTCGTTTTTCAGCTTTATTTTATTTGCCCCTTTGTATTTTAGCTTTATCAGCGAAGCATCTGCTCCCGGATGAACAATGAAATTATATTTAAATTTTTGCTCGTCATTTTCCTGTACAAAAAATTCAATATCAATGCCCTTATAAATGTTTTTGTAGGTTACTTTTTGATAGGAGCGGACAAAGGTTGCTCCTTCTTCAGGGGTTG
>JAYEOP010000189.1 GCA_034723125.1 Bacteroidota bacterium
TTTATATCTTACGGTATTAAGTCTGTAGATAAGTCAATTGATGAAGAATTGTGAGTTGTGAGAGATGAGTTGTGAGAGATGAGTTGTGAGAGATGAGTTGTGAGTTCTTAGTTTTTTTCCTTAGTAAAAGTAGCTAATGGAATTAATAATTTATATTCTTTTTCTTTTTTGTTTGCTACTAAATTTACGTTACTATTATTTTTCCCAATATATTCTTGGCTTAAATCAAAACCTGAAACATTATTTACTTTATACCTACCGCTTTTACCATTAGTACTTTTCGTAAGATAATTTGTTTCTCCATTTTTAACAGCATTAGTTTTAACAAATAGTTCAATTTTGTTGTTTATTACTTCCGATTGTATGCTAATAATTCCATTATTATGAGTAATATTAATTTTGTCGGAAATCAAAAACCAAAGTATAGAAGATAGCATTTCAGGATTTGTCATTGCAATAATATCATTTGCAATTGATGTTTTTATTTTTATATTTTTTTCATCAGCCTTTGTTCTTACCATAGGTAAAAACTTATTAATCAATTCATTCAGTTTAATTTCCTTGTTAACATTCTCATTGCTTCCACCTTGAGATTCTAACCAATCACTTAGATTAGTAAAAAGTTCATTAATATTTTTCGAAGAAGCATAAATATAATGAATAAATTTTTTCTTTTCAATTTCAGAATATTTATCAAAATCGTTATAAAGTATATCCGAAAAGCCTAATAACGAGTGAAGTGGATTTTTAATATCATGTGCTATAAGCTTTAATATTTTTTCTCTGGTTTTATTCAAATCCTGTTGGTAATAAATTTTTTTTATTCTTTTATTTCTAAGCTGAATTTTTTTTAAGCTTTTTTCTTTCTTATAAATATAAATTCCAAATATTATTAATAAACTAATTAGTAGTACTGTTGAAAGAAAAATTATTAAATGTATGTTTTTAGAATTGCTTGAGTTATTTGCATTTAATTTAATTATTTCTTGATTTAAGGATTCTAACTTCCCTTTTTCCTTTTCTCTTTTTAAAAATAGTTCTAATTTGTGATGATTGATTTCTTCTCTTTCTGTTAACTTATTATTATAAAATGAATATAGTTTATCATATTCTTCATAGCTTACTATAACATTTAATTGTTTATAAACCATTGTTAAATATTTAGTTGCCATCACATTTAATTCGAGATTGTGAATCTTATGTCCGTAAGAATATGCTTTTTCTGCATTATCAAGTGCAAAAATATAATTTTTGTTATCGTAAAAATGTTTTGCTAAATCTAAATGTATCTGAGCTACTAATAATGTTTTATTTTCGTTTAATGCCATATCCAATGCTGTTTCATATAAATTTTCAGCATTTATAAAGTACCCCCTTTGTGAAAATAAATTAGCTAAACATCTTTTGTTTTGAATTATATTTTCAGCCAAAACGTATTGTTCAGATAAGTCATTGCTTTTAGTTAAATATATTTCAGATGAATCATAATTACCTGAATTTAAATACATTTTAGCAATTGAAAGAAATGTATTGGCAATAGCAACATTGTTATCAAGAGAATTAAGTAATGAAATTTTTTTATAAAAATAAACTAAAGCTTGTTTATCATTATTTTGAGATATGCTTATTTGGGCTAAATTACTTAAAGCATTTAGCTGTCCTTTCAAATACCTTAATTTCAATGATTGCTTTTGGGCTTTTTTTGCATATTTTTGAGCTTCGTCAGTAAAGTAAGGTAATAATTCTTTACTGATTTTATTGTAGATGTCAACTTTAGTGTTTTGTTCTGTAGAATTTATTAATTGTTCTTCAAGTAGCAAAATTTCTTCAGAACTTGCTAGAGTTTTTTGGTGGATGCTTAATGCTATTACAATAAAGATTAATGTTAATACTTTCATTTACTTAATCATAATTTAGCACAAAAGTAAAACTAATGCTGTTTTACTTTCTATTAACTTATCCACGAAATTTATTAATCCATTAGTTATTTCACTGTAGCAAAATACTAAAAATAGAAGTAGGGAAGGGAATACTCATTTTAGAACCCTGATTTAAAGACGTTTATAAATTTAAAAATAAATATAGAATGTTCTTTTGTATATAAAAAGAATAATAAACAAAGTCTTTAAATTGTTAATTGTTTTATAATATTGTGTAAATCAAATGAAAAGAAGGAAAAGTATAGGAATAATTATACCGACACCGGCAATTATTGCTCCACGCCATTTTATTCCATTATTACCTTTTAAAACAAATAAGCCTGTGATGGCAAGAAGAATAAGTCCTGCAGCAAAAAAATCAGAGAACCAAGTCCACCAGTTAGATGGATTATAATGAAGAAAATTTACTTCGTAAAATATTGGTCTTTTTTTAATTGTTTCAATATATCCTGTTTTTTTCGTGATATTGATAAGAGCATTGCCATTTTTAATAAAATATTTCAAATATTGCTGATTAGCAAGGTAGTAATGCTTTTTAAATATCACTTGTGAATCTATTGTTTTAAGTAATTTTTTAGCTTCTTCTTGATTTAAAGCTTTTAATTTTTGATTGTCGGATATTATAAATTCCTGTCTATTAACTATATAATTGGGATTCCAGTCGTCAATATGGTTTATTGCAATACCGGAAATGGAATAAATTAAGGTCATACCAAGTAAAAAATAACCCAAATCTCTGTGTGTAACTCTATTCCATTTTCGCCATTTAAATTTCATTATAAATGATTTTAAAAAAAAGGTCAAGAAAAATATCCTGACCTTTTTTACTTAGTATAAAAATACTTTATTTGTTTTCTTCTTCAACAGCTTTTTCTTCAAATTTCAAACATTCGATAGAAAAATAAGAGATGTAACCTTCTTCTGTTTCAGCAATTTGTTTTCTAAGATCTTCAATTTGCTTATATGCATTATGTTGTTCGTGTGATTCTTTGTCCATGTGTTCTGCTTCATGTTCAAATTCATCTTCAGCATGATGTGCAGAGTTTGCTTCCATTTCTTCGGTAACTTCCTCAGATTTAGTTGTGTCTGCTTCTATTTCTTCTTTTTCTTTTGCTTCTTCTTCCTGAATTTTCATTTCCCATTCAACTAAGTATTTTTCGTCAATTCTTAGTTCTCTTACAACACCTTCTATAATAACATCGCTACCTTCAAGTGTTTGTTCAAATTTAGGAACATCTTCCCCTGCTGTAATTTTTACTTTTCTGCTTTCATCATCACTGATAAACATTTTTTTGCCACCATGTTCGCAAGTGTGAATAACAGTTCCTTCAATTGAAACTGTTTGGTCAACATAATTTACGGCATTTTCTACAAATTCGTTAACATCAATTTTTGTAATTTCATCTTTAGTTTCTTTGTTTCCACATGCAAACAAAACTAACGCTACCACTAAAATAGCAAATACATTTTTAATCATTTTTTCCTCCATTTTAAGTTGTTTTTAAAAATGCGAAAATAATAATTATTTTAAATAGGGACTCTTAGAAATCTATCTAATTTTATAAAAAGAAACATTTTTAATTTTGTAGAGTTTTCTAAGAAACACTAACTAATGGCTATAAGAAAAACGTATGTTTTTGACTGTTAGAATATTATGTGTATTTTGTCGCTTGAATCTAATGTCATAAAGTAGTCATT
>JAYEOP010000190.1:0-3254 GCA_034723125.1 Bacteroidota bacterium
TTATCATATATTAATTTTTGAAGCCCCAAATTATTTTGGGGCTTTTTATTTGTTTCTTAAAACAACCAATTTGTTCCAATATACAATCCTTTTGTGCCGTCATTTTTGTCAGCCGCTATTCCATAATTTATTGATAGTACAAAGTTTTCGTTATGAGCGATATGTAATCCACAGCCATAGGTAAAATGAAATTTATCTTTTGACTCATCAAAATAATTGCTTAGAGTTACAGATGCAGGGATGTTACTTTTGTCAATGTCTATCGGGTCAATTATTTTTCCTGCGTCAACAAAAGGATTTAAAGCAAGGTAAACATTCTGATTTTTAATTACGGTTTTCAAAAACTTCCATCTGAATTCAAAGTTTCCAAAAACGAAATCATCACCTACTATTCTATTTCTTAAAATACCGCGTAATGATTTTGAACCTCCTAATCCTTCAGTAATTACCGAAGGAGAATAGGAACTAATCATGTAAGCTTGCATGTAAAAAGGTGCATTGCCTGCAATCGTTCCTTGATAACCAACTCTGTAGGCAAATGTAAGTCGTTTTTTAATTAATGTAAAATACTGCCTGTGTGTAACAACTAATTTAGTGTAAGCATTTTCTTTGTTTCCAAGAAAAGAAGGAGCTGTCATTATAAGAGCTTCCGACCAAATACCATGTCCGGGATTGGCTTCAATATCTCTTGTATCCCATATTAATCCAAATTTCAAATATTGATTATTCCCACCGTCAGCTTCTTCTGAAGGAATGATTCCCCAGTCAATATATTTGTCATAAAGGCTTGCTGTGTCAGGAAGTTTTTCCGATTCATCTTTTCCCTCGTTTAAATTATCAATGTCAACTTGTTCTATTTTATTACCAAAGTATGCAATTCCGCCAAGCCACCTTAGTTTATCGGGAATTATATATCCTTGAAAATCGCAAGTAAATCTTGTCATTTTGCGTGCATGCCTGTAAAACATTCTTGAAATATAAGAGGAATTACTTGAAAGATCATTTTCAAAATCAGGATTGTACAAAGCCTCAGCACCGTTAAATCCGTAAAAATCCAGTGCTTTTTCTGTTAAAAAACTTAAGTCGGCAGTAACTCTGAGTTTTCGATTTTTGAACAAGTGTTCCGAATCAAAAAATAATTGATTAACACCACTGCCTTTTGTAGTTCTGGAAATTTCTAGATAAATGGATTGTAAATAATTAGGGTATGTTGAACCATCACCAAAATTATACAAGTTTATTAATCCGCCATATTTAAAACCAAGGTCAGAATCAAATGCTACTGCTGGTAAAACTCCAAAATTCCATCCTGTTTTTATCTTTTCTTTATTGTTAGTGCTGTCTTTTTTTGTTTCATTTTGCCCCAAAAGAATGTTGGCGAAAAAGATAAATGCTAATGTAAAGAGTATTGATTTTTTCATGTGATTAATTTTAGTTATATTTTTTTAAATATTCGTTTTTACATAAAAACCAGATTATTTATATTTGTTAAAACTAATAATTTCATTCTTATTTTTTCTTATTTTTTTTCTTAATTTATATCCTTCGGGTGCATAGCCGAGAGTAATAACCAATCCTACGGTTTTTTTGTTTGGAATATTTAGGGTTTTCATTATTTTTTTTTCATCAAACCACCCAATCATGCAACTGCCAATATTTAATTCTTCTGCTTGCAAGCAAATATGCTCGGCAACTATTCCAATATCAAAAAGAGGATATTCTTTGTTTTTTATTCTACCACCGATTTCAGATATTACTGTTGGTTTTTCAATAACAATGACAATAATTACAGCTGCTTGTGTTACAAATTTGTTAAAATTCACAACTTTATTAAAGGTAGCTTTTGCCACTGAATTTTTTATTTCCGGATTGTCAATTACTACAAAATGCCATGGCTGTGAGTTGCATGCAGAAGGCGATAAACGTGCAGATTCAAGTATTTGTTCAAGCTTTTCTTTCTCAATGGCTTTTGAAGAATATTTTCTAACACTTTGTCGCTTTTCTACTAATTCTTTGAAATCCATCTAAATAAAAATTAAAACGCTTTAAAAATATATGCTAAAGTAACACCGAGATAATTGCCTATTGCATAACCGATTATTCCCACTGTTATCCCCGAAATTATTACTTCACGATTTTTTAAAGCACCCGCAACCATTGGTACAAAAGGAGGAGAGCAAGCTAAAGCTGTTGAAGTAATTATTACTGAATCTCTATCTATTTTAAAAATTGCTGAAAGTAAAATGTGAAGAACAAAAGAGCCTACAACTGCAAATGCTACAAAAAAGAAAAGGTCAAGAGACTCGGTACTAAAATTTTGAATATCAGCCATTGATGCAACAACAAGGCTAAATATTAAAATAAAATACATTCCAAGGTCGAAAGTTCTTTTAATTTTATTGATAGAAGGAATAAGTGAAACAAGAATTCCTAAAGTTGTAATTGATAAAATAGCCACTGTCATCGAAATATTTTCGGGAACTATCATGCTCAATCCTCCACCAACTGCAAAAATTAAAACAGAAATACCAAATGCTTTTAGCACAGGAATAAATTTATCTTTTGTGAAAATATCAAAGAAATTTTCCTCTTCTATGGAATTATTTTTTGTGTTTGTATTTTCTTCTTTTTTATAAGCAGGAAGAATTAACCCAAGAGTTTTTTGCCCTATGGAAATTACAAAAAGCAGAAAAATAGCCGATAGTACAATGTCATAGGAATGTGTTAATATGTAGATATTCGGGTCAACATCAAGAGCTGTTTTTATTGATGCAAGATTGGGAGTGCCACCTGAATAAACAGCTGTAAGCATTCCTGCTACTTTCCAATTTTCATCAATACTATCTTTGAAAATAAAGAATCCTAAAACGACAACTATCAACATTGAAATTAAGGCAAGGAATAATGATAATGCAGTTTTACCAGCCATTTTAAACCATATTTTTATATTTAGTGAAAATAGCAACAAAGGAAGTGCAAGTGGAATAGTAATGGTATTTATCATGTCTTGAACTTTGAAACTATTTTCAGGTAAAACTCCAATGTTTCCAATTATCAACCCAATGATATAGGCAATAAGAATAGAACCCACTTTACGAATAACAGAATAACGTTTACAAAAATAAAGGATTAATACAGGTGTGAAAATATAGAATAAAATGAGTAAAACTGTAATCATAGAATTATACCGTTTAAAAATAATCAGCGTCAAAAATAGTATAAATTTTTTTAATCGGAAGTTTCCTTTAAAAAGT
>JAYEOP010000190.1:3354-14488 GCA_034723125.1 Bacteroidota bacterium
GGACTTTGAAATAATAATATAAAGATGCGAAGTGTACACAATCAATGAGATAATTTTTGTAAATTCTTTAAATTTAAACATTTGAATCCTGTTTAGTAGAGTTTTCTAAGAGACACTATTTATTACATTATTTTAATTTTGAAAAAAATATATATTTATAGATGAATATAATAAATATTCTTATATTTGCACTGTAAAAAAGAAAAAAAATTATTAAAATTTTTTTGATAAAGTGTCAAAGAAAGTTATTTTCATAAGTAAAAATATAGAAAATGAAAAACAAATTATTTGCAATTTTTGTCTTTATTGTTGTTTTTTCAAGCATTAAAGCCCAGGAGATATTTCATAAATCATATAATTTATATGATATGACCAATGCTTATGACATTCAGCAAACTCCTGATGAGGGATTTATAATTACAGGTGAAGTTAAAAAAGCAGGACAAGAGTCACATCTTTTTTTAATTAAAACAAATAAGGATGGTGATACGAGTTGGACAAAGATATACAGTAACGGAACACTAACGGAACAGAAAGGAACATCAGTTATTTATACTAATGATGGTGGATATCTGATAAGTGTTAGAGCAAAAAACGGCTCAAATTATTATGCTAAAGCTGTTAAAACAAATAGTTTGGGGAATATAAGTTGGGAAAAAAGTTATGGAAACAACAATCAGTACAGTGAATTTAATGACATGTTGGAATTATCAGATGGATTTGTCTTTTCCGGTTTTATCTATTCAAATACCGGTACGGGTAATGATGTTTTACTGATAAAAACTAATAAGTCGGGAGATACTTTATGGACAAAGACTTATGGCGGATTGGCTTATGATCATGGCTTTTCTTTAGACAACACAACTGATGGAGGATTTATTATTGCAGGTAATACTCAAAGTTTTGGTGTCGGTGGATATGATGCTTATTTAATAAAAACAAATAGTACAGGAAATTTGTCATGGACAAAAACTTATGGGGGAAACAATGATGAATATGCCTATTCGGTTCAGCAAACAAATGATGGTGGTTATATTATTGGCGGATACACTAAAAGTTTTGGTAAAGGGAATGAGGATTTTTATCTTATAAAAACAAATTCAACAGGGGATACAACATGGACAAAAACTTATGGCGGGACTAAACTTGATATTGCACGAAATGTTTTCCAACTCTCTAACGGAGCATATTTAATATCAGGATATTCAAAGAGTTTTAACTCTTATGAGAGTGATTATTATTTTTTGAAAACTGATGCTAACGGTATTAAATTATGGGAAAAAACTTATGGTTTTCCATCTTTTGTTGTTGATGAACTATATTCTGCACTGCAAACAATTGATGGAGGATTTGTTTTTGTGGGTACATCAAAAAAAACTACTTTAGAGGCTGATGCTTATGTTGTAAAAACGGATATGAATGGATGTGCTATTTTGCCTCCTGAAATAAAGGCAATAGGCGAATCAAAGCCCGGAATTTTTTGTGAAGGAACAACATTAACATTAAAAACAGAAATAACTTATGCAAGTTATTTCTGGTCGAATGGCAGTGGTGATGCACAAATAAATATTGATTCTTCAGGAGAATTTTTTGTAAAAGTTATTGACAACTTCGGTTGTATTGCTTTTTCCGATACACCTTCTTTTAGGATGTTTCCAAAACCGCTAATAGATATAACTGTAGATGGCAAATTGGAATATTGTCCCGGAACTTTTGATAGTTTAAATTTACATGCTACAAAGGGATATACTTCATATTTGTGGAATCCGCCAAGTAACGATACCTTTGCTGATTACACAGCAAAATCTTTTGGAACTCACAAAGTTTATGTTACTGATTCTAACGGTTGTAAAAATAATTCTTCTGTTACAATAAAGAAATATAGTCCTTTTGATGGTGAAAATATTTGCGTTGTTACAGTGGATACAAACACAAATAAAAATTTGATTGCATGGGAAAGAACAGGAGGGGAAAGAACAGCATATTATAAGGTTTACAAAGAAACTACTCAAGCAGGGATTTATAACCAAATAGGCTCTGTTCCTTTTAAAGATGTAAGTGTTTTTGTTGATAAAAATTCAAATCCTTTTGTGAAAGCTGACAGATATAAAATCAGTGCTGTTGATTCATGCGGTACTGAATCACAATTGAGTTCTTTTCATAAAACGATGCATTTGAATGCAAATGAAGGAACAAGTGGGGAAGTAAATCTTATTTGGGAACATTATGAGGGTTTTGTATTTGCTACTTATAAAATTTATAGAGGAACCTCTCCTTCTAATTTACAACTTATTGATTCAATTCAAAGTAACTTATTTTCATGGACAGATGTAAATCCGCCTTCTTCAGCAGTTTATTATAAAGTTGCTGTTGTAATGCCTGATACTTGTTACCCTACTCATGTTAGAGCAGGAACAACTTCAGGTCCATTTAGTCAATCTCTTTCCAATCTGAAAGATTATGGAGTTTCACGTCCCGATTATTTTGATGTAATGCCTCAATCAGTTATTCTTGATTCAGGAAAAGATTCAATAACAATTAATATTTTTACAAATTTGAAAGACTGGTCAATCTCACACGGAAAAAGTTGGTTGAATGTTGAAAAAGATGAATTTAATAAAATAATTACAATATCTTCTTCTGTTAATTTTAAGAATGTTGATAGGGTAGATACTATTTTCTTAAGTGCAGGAGATCTTGAAGTAAAAACAATTATAGTAACTCAAAGTGCAATGTCTTCGATTGAAGAGGGAAAGTTAGTTAATTCAATAAAGATTTACCCTAACCCTTTTACTGAAGAAACCAATATTGCTTATAAATTAAAAACAGTAGCCAACGTAAACATTGAGGTTTATAATTCTTTTGGTAAAAAAATAGAAACGCTTGCAGACTATGAACAAAAGCCGGGGAATTATGTTTTAAGCTTCAACCCAAAACAACATTCCGATGGATTGTATTTTATTAAATTACAATTTAACAATAAAGTATTGATTAGAAAAATATTAAAATTTTAAATAATTTAATAAAAAAGAAATAAAATGAAATACACAGTATTCTTAATAACAATGTTATGTATTATTTCACTAAATTCTTTTGCAACAAAAGTTTCTTTTACTGTAAAGAACCTTTGCAATGGTGATGAAACAGAATTGAATAGTACTTCCTTTAGTAAAGACAGTATTTTATACTTTAACTGGGATTTAGATGGTGATGGGCAATTCAATGATGATTTAGGAAAAACTGTAACAAAAAAGTTTTCATCAGAGGGAGTTTATTCTGTTGGTTTGCAAATTGTAACTGATGTTGGTGATACAATGTCGATGCACAGAAATATTGAAATATTTCCTAATCCATTTGCAGGTTTTAGCACTGCGGTTCTTTGCTCAATGGATTCTACCGAATTTACAACTACTTCGACAATAAGCAAAGGTAAAATTACAAACTATTTCTGGGATTTTGGTGATGGTGAAAGAGCCATTTTTAATGATAGCCCCAAGCATAAATATGGAAAATCATCAACTTATTCTATAAATCTTTTGATTGTATCAGATAAGGGTTGCAAAGATTCGCTACGAAAAAATGTTACAATTCGTAAAACACCGGAAATTGTTTTTGATTTTAGGGATGATACAATATTTTATGAAGGTAAAAATGTAATTATTAGTCTTGAAGGTAATTATCCTACAATTTTATGGTCAACAGGAGAAAGTTCAGACTCTATAATTGTTGATGAAAGTAAAACGATTTCTGTTAATGTTACTGATTTTTATAGTTGTTCAAGTTCTGCCTCTGTGTTAATAACAGTTCTTCCTAAGCTGGAATTAAATCCTATAGACATATTAACTCCTAATGGTGATGGAAAAAATGATTATTGGAGAATTGAAGATATGGGAGGCTACAAGCAAATAACTGTAAATGTTTATAATAGATATGGTGATGAAGTTTATAGTAGTGAAAATTATTCAAATGATTGGCAGGGTGATTTTAATGAAAATCCATTACCTGAAGGAAGCTATTACTACATAATAAAAATTATTGACAATAATAAAATTTATAAAGGCACATTAACAATCTTAAGATAGAATCATAATTTATTTTAATTTTTAAATTAATAAAAAATTATAAGGATGAAAAAAATAAATATTTTTATACTTGCATTCCTTTTTTCTCCGGCATTGTTGTTTTCCCAACAAATGCCCATAAATGACCAATACATATTTAACAATTATTTCTTATCACCTACTTATGCTGGAATAGATGGAAATACTAAGTTGTTTTTGGGTTACAGAAATGAAAGAATTAATTTCCCGGGCTCAACACTTTTAAATACTTTTAGTTTGGATGTGCCTGTTGCTAAAAATATGGCTTTTGGTGCAAGTTTGTTATCCGACCAATCTGATGTTTTTAAAAATATGTTTGCTTCATTAAGCTATACTTACCGTGTTAAAATAACAGATGACCAGAGTCTTAGCTTTGCTTTATGGGGTGGGATATATGAAAATACTCTTGATTTTTCACATAAAAATAATTATGAAATTATTGTTGACGATCCTGTAGTTTATAAAAATATGAATTTGCGAGGCACAGGGATAAACTCAGGAACAGGAATTTTGTATCAGCTTTATGATTTTAATTTAGGAATTGATGTTCCTTATTTAATAGAAAGTAAATTGAATTATAAAACAGCAGACAATGAATCTCCTTATCAATTGCACAGGACATATCAGACACATGCTTCATATCCTTTTCAAATTAAAAATGACTGGGAAATAAAAGCAATTGTTATTGGACGATATACAATGAATACTCCTCTTAACTGGGAAGCAGCAACTACAATAAAGTATAAAAAGAAATATTGGTTTGCAGTAAACCTAAGAAAAAGTATGGAAACAGGATTTAGTCTTGGAGGGAAAATTAACGAAAGTATTGTTTTAAATTATACTTATGAATATTCTAATAAAGCACTGGGAGTATATAATTCAGGAACACATGAAGTAGGTATAGGATATTATTTTGGAAAAAGAAAGATTGGGAAATATACACCATCGGAGAATGAAAAGAAGCTTCAAAGGGAAATTGATAGTATGCAAAATTATCTTTCAAAACTTGAAAAATTTGTAAATGAGCTTCAAAAGGATACAGATAAAGAGGAATCAGTAGATATTAAACAATTGAAAAACGAACTGGAACAATTGAAAAGCGAGATGAACAATATGCTTGTTGAAGTTGCTAATATCAGGGAAAATGTTGATTCAAACGATGTTGATAATATTGACTCAACTGCCAATGGTGAAAGAGTTTATTATGTTGTTCTTGATTCATACAAAAAGCTTGAAAATGCAGTAAGAGGTGCAGAAATTTGGAAGGAACGAAACTTTAAAGCACTTGTTATAAGCAAGGATGCAACGAGTTGGTATCATATTTATGAAAATAAATATACCGACCTTGGCGAAGCCCTTGATAAAATGAATGAAATTAGAAAAAAAGGTTATCCAAAAGTTTGGGTTTTAATATATAAATAATTCTGTATTATGAAATTAGTAATGCCACTTATCGTTTTTGTTTTGTTAGTGTCAATTAGTTTTGGACAATCATTCTCCAGAAGTGTAATAGCTACTGCGGGTTTTGATATTTCAACTAATGCAGAAAAACTTTCTTATACAATTGGTGAGCCTATAACTCTTACATTTTCAGATGATGAAAATATGTATTTCCTTACTCAAGGATTTCAACAATCAACAAAATTTATTTCTAAAATATTTGGTGATGAGATGTATTCTCCGCAGATAAGACTTTTTCCAAATCCAACAAGAGATAAGATTTCTATAGATTTTCATGATTCAAAAATTGAGAATTTAGAAATTGAGATTTTTGACCTTTATGGGAAAAAAACAGAATTGAAATTTAGGAATAGAATTTTTAAAAGTGAAAATAATGTTGTTTCAATAGATATGACAAGCCTTTCAACAGGAATTTATTTTATTGGTATAACATTTCAATATTTAGGAAAAGAAAACAAAGTAGCATATAAAGTTGTGAAGATTTATTAATTGAGATAAATAAAATATATAATATTATGACAACACATTCATTAAATAAACCGCTCATTAGTTTGCTTATTTTACTTAGTACATTTGTTTTTAAAATGGATGTAAATGCACAAAATAAGATTCCCTATGGGATTACTTATCAGGCTGTAGCAAACGATGAAAATGGAGAGCCAATAGCAAATAGTCAGCTTTTTGTTCAAATTAATATTAAAAAAGGCGGACTCTCAGGCGAATTGGTATGGCAGGAAAGCCATAATGTTATGACAAATGGATTCGGACTCTTCACTTTAATTATTGGTAAGGGTACCAGTACATCACAGGGAACATCTGTATCTTTTAAAAAAATTAATTGGGCGGAGGGAGAATATTTTATTAAGGTGCAAACTGATTTTGGTAGTGGATTAAAAGATATGGGCTCAGTAGAATTGCAGTCGGTTCCTTATTCAATAATTGCCGATTCTGCTTTGCATGCACCAATACCACGACTTGCTCATCTTATTGATGTAAATAAAAATGGATTAAAAGTTAATGAAACTTTGAAATGGAATGGCTCTCAATGGGTGCCTGCTGATTCTCTTGTTACTGATTATTTGTTTGTTACAGGGGATGTTTTAATTGGAAGAAATCTTAAGGTAAATAGTGATTTGTATGTTGCCGATACTATTTCTTCAACAACTGTAGATGCACAAAAAGGCGATTTTGATACTATTTTGGTAAATTATAATGCTTTTATTGAAAATGATCTTAGTGTAAAAAATAATGTAGCAATAACAAATGACCTTTTTGTAAACAATAATACAAGTATTCAAAACAATCTTTTGATAGGTCATAATCTTGTAATTCAAAATGATTTAAAAGTAAATAATAATTCATTTATTAAAAGCGATCTTTATGTAACTGATTCAATAACTGCAACAACTGTTGATGCGGATAATGGGAATTTTGATAATCTAATTTTAAATCAAAATGCTTCTATTGGAAACAACCTTGATGTTTGGAATAGTATTACTGCTAGAAAATATATTTTTGCAAAAGATGATATCTTTGTTGACCATGATATTTATGTTTCCGATTCAATTACAGCAACAACTGTTGATGCATCTAAAGGAGATTTTGATAACTTACTCGTAAACAATAATGCTGTAATCCAGAATAATTTAAATGTAAATAATAGCACAACAATTCAAAATGATTTGATTGTAAATGATAACACCCATTTAAATAGTGACCTTTACGTTACTGATTCTATTACCGCAACTACAATAGATGCCAATAAAGGAGATTTTGATACACTTTTGGTTGATAATAATGCATATATTGAAAATGATTTGGAAGTAAATAACAGTGCTGTAATTCAGAATAATTTAACCGTAAATAACAGTACAACAATTCAGAACGACCTGAATGTAAATGATAATACTTATTTGAATAGTGACCTTTATGTTACAGATTCTATTACCGCAACTACAATAGATGCTAATAAAGGAGATTTTGATACATTACTTATTGATAATAATGCATATATTGAAAATAATTTAGTAGTAAACAACAGTGCAACAGTGCAAAACGATTTAATAGTAAATGATAAAGCTTGGATAAACAGTGACCTTTATGTTAGCGATACAATAACAGCAACAACTGTTGATGCATCAACCGGTGATTTTGATAATTTGCTTGTTAATATTAATGCAGTAATTCAAAATAATTTGAATGTGAATAATAACACTACTATACAAAATGACCTAACTGTAAATAACAACACCCATTTAAACAGTGACCTTTACGTAAATGATTCTATTACAGCAACAACTATTGATGCGAATAAAGGAGATTTTGATACATTACTTATTGATAATAATGCATATATAGAAAATAATTTAGTTGTGAACAACAGTGCAACAGTACAAAACGATTTGATAGTAAATGATAAAAGTTGGATAAACAGTGATCTTTATGTTTCTGATTCCATTACGGCAAATACCGTTAAAGCAGAAAAAGGAGATTTTACTGATATTGACATTGGTAATAATGTAGTTATTCAAAATGACCTTACAATAACTAATGATTTAAAGGTAAACGGAGTATTTGGACTTCTATCGGGAACAACCGTTAATAAAATTTCAACAGATGGTTCATTTGGAGCTAACAGTGATGATGTCCTCGTAACTGAAAAAGCGATTAAGCATTATATTAGTGTAACCGAAGGTTCGCTTCAAGGAGAAATTGATGTTGATAGTGCTTATTTGTATGGGCGAATTGTAACTAATGAAAATGAAATTTATGATGACTCTGTTTATACCTACAATCTTTTGGGTGCCTCTCACGGAACAGTTGAAGCAGACAGAGCTGTTATTGTTGATGGGAATAAAGACATAAGTGGTTTTAGAAATATGCAAATAATCGGAGATGTTTCTATTAATGAAACTCTTGGGTTTAATACAGGTACAACAATAGATAACTTTTCAACCAATACATCCTTGAGTGGAAATAGCGATAACAATGTTCCAACAGAAAGAGCAGTAAAAACCTATGTTGATGATAAAACTTCAAATTTATCATCAGATGCTGTTTTGCGAGATGGAAGCCAATCACTAACCGCTGATTGGAATGCTGCTTATAATATTCGGGGAAATATGTTTATTTCGGATACTACAGGTGCCCCACCATTTCAGGTTTCTTCAGATGAAGTTGTACAACATCTTCATGCTGACCGTATTGATTCAGTTGAGGGTTGGCAACTAATTATGAGAGACGGTTCTCGTGAATTATTTTCAGATTGGGATGCAGGGAGTAATATAATTACAGCACAACAATTTGAATCAGATGTTGCATTTGGTACAGCACCTTTTATTATTGCTTCAAAAACAAAAGTAGCAAATTTAAATGCTGATTATGTTGATGGTAAAACATTGACAGATTTTGTGTTACTTGATGGAAGCCAGCCATTAACAGCTGATTGGAATGCTTCTTACAATATTCAGGGAAATATGTTTATCTCAGATACTACAGGTGCCCCACCATTTCAGGTTTCTTCAGATGAAGTTGTACAACATCTTCATGCTGACCGTATTGATACACTTGAAGGTTGGCAACTAATTATGAGAGACGGTTCTCGTGAGTTATTTTCTGATTGGGATGTAGGAAGTAATAAAATTATCGCAGAAACATTTGAATCGGATGTTTCTCTTGGAACAGCACCTTTTATTATTGCTTCAAAAACAAAAGTAGCAAATTTAAACGCTGAATATTTAGACGGTAAAACACTATCAGACTTTATGCTTCTTGATGGTAGTCAATCAATGAATAGCGACTTGGATATGGGGAATAAAAAAATTATAAACTTAAAAGAACCTGTAGATAACAAAGATGCGGCAACTAAAAAGTATGTTGATGATTTAATAGCTCTAGATTCAATTTGGCTAAAATTTGATAATAAAATTTATTACAATAGTTCAAATGTTGGAATTGGAATTAAAGATGCAAATGCAACATTTCATTTGAAAGGAAGCTTTTTGGTAGAAGTTACCTCAGATACAGTTCCTGTTATAGGGCAAGGTGCAAGAATGATGTGGGTGCCAAATAAAAAAGCATTTAGATCAGGATACGTTGCAGGTGGTCATTGGGATGCTGACAGCATAGGTAATTTTTCTTTCGCTACAGGATTAAATCCAATTGCTAAAGGTGATTATTCTATGGCTTTGGGGAATAATACTACGGCAAGTGGAAATTCTTCAACAGCTATGGGATATGGTTCAATTGCGAGGGGGGATTATTCAACAGCTTTAGGGCATTATTCCAAAGCAAGAGGTGAATCTTCTTTCTCGGCAGGAGATGGTACAATCGCTTTAGGTAATTATTCAACAGCCTTAGGTAAAAATTCTAAATCAAGTAATAGCTATTCTACATCAATTGGCTTTACTACAATATCCTCAGGTATGTATTCCACAGCCATTGGAAATGCAACTGAAGCATCAGGAAATGCATCAATAGCTGTTGGTGATCATTCAAAGGCTATCGGTGATTTTTCATCTTCTTTAGGGAAATTTGTAACAGCTCATGGAAATGCTTCGTCAGCATTTGGTGATAGCTCGGGAGCTTATGGCTATGCTTCTATTGCAATAGGTTTTAGGGATACTGCAAGCGGAAAATTTTCTCGTGCAATTGGATACTTATCAAATGCAAATGCTGATTTTTCTACTGTTTTAGGTGATAGTTCTGTTGCGTCTTCTTATGCTTCGATTGTATTTGGACTTGGCGATACAGCAAGAGGAAATTATTCACGTGTTTTTGGATTTATGTCTTCCGCAAATGGTAATAATTCTACTGCTATTGGAGATAGCCTTACTGCAAGTGGTTTTTCATCTCTTGCAATGGGAAATGGTGGTTCTGCAATCGGAAATTATTCTTCATCTTTTGGATACAAATCCAAAGCAAATGCTAACTTTTCAACAACTTTTGGATATAAAACTCATGCCGACACAAATTATACTTTTGTAATTGGAAAATACAATGACACTCTTGTTAACACAGCCTTTGAGGTTGGTAATGGAATTGTTACTTCTGCAAGTAATGCTTTAACTTTATATGAAAATGGAAATATGACTATTGCAGGAACTCTTACTGAAAGTTCAGACCTCAGATTTAAGAA
This sequence comes from Bacteroidota bacterium, assembly GCA_034723125.1. Taxonomy (NCBI): domain Bacteria; kingdom Pseudomonadati; phylum Bacteroidota; species Bacteroidota bacterium. The sequence goes on from JAYEOP010000190.1 coordinate 14,053, forward strand.
AAATATTCAACCTTTGGAGAATGTATTAGAACGTTTATTAACTATTCAGCCTGTTTATTATTATTTTAAAAATCAAAGAATTCATCCATCAGGCAAACAACTTGGTGTGATAGCTCAAGAAGTAAATGAGGTTTTTCCCGAATTAGTAAGAAAAGAAGATAACGGATATTACAGTGTTTCTTATAGCAAATTCAGTTCAGTATTAATTCAGGCAATAAAAGAACAACAGCAAATTATTGATGAACAAAAAAACAAAATAAAGCTTATTGAAGATAAATATATTGAGCTTGAAGAAAGAATGAACAAACTTGAGGATAGAAATTGATTCCAAAACCCATAGGAAACATCCTTATACCAAGTTGCGTTCAAATGTATCATTTAGAATTTGAATTATTTTTTGTTTGAATGATGCATTTGAAGGTAAATTGGTATTATA
>JAYEOP010000191.1 GCA_034723125.1 Bacteroidota bacterium
AAAATTATTTATTAAGTTGAATAATAAATTTTTAATTTTTTTAAAAATTTATTATTCAACTTAATAAATAATTTTATCTTTGACGATTCAAATTTGAATATATAAATCGTTTAAACAATTAAAATTTATTGATTATCAGTAAATAAAAAACAAAATCTAAAATCTAAAATATTTTGAAATTGCATTCTCAATTTATCTATTTTTGCAAAATATATTAATCAAAATTTTTAATCAAAAACTACTTATGAAAAATGTTACTTTATTTCTAATTGGAATGCTATTTATTTCATCAGTTTTCGGTCAAATAAAATCGAATCTGGTATTTTTTACAGAACAAGGCGAAAGATTCCATCTAATATTAAATGGAATAAATCAAAATCAAAATCCCGAAACAAATGTTAAAATTACTGATCTGATTTCACCAAGTTATAAAGTCAAGGTAATTTTTGAAAACACAAATCTTGGAGAAATTGATAAAAATAAAATATTTAATCAAGGTACTGAAACAACCTTTGTTATCAAAAAAAACAGAAAAGGTGAATATGTTATAAGATGGATGAACGAAGTACCAATAGCACAAGCTCCAGCAATAATTGAAGGACAATCAGTTATTATTTATAATACACAACCTCAGCCGCAGCCAACCACAACAATAGTTACAAATTCACAAACAACAACGGTAAATCAGGGAGTTAACATGAATCCTTCGGGTGCATCAATGAATGTAAATTTTAATAACTCTCAATCAGGTGCAAATATAAATATGAACATCAACGCAGGCGGAAATAATACAACAACTTCAAGCACAACAATTACAAAAACTGAGATTTACCAAAACCCGCAAATGCAACAAACTCAAACCACTTATGTTTTACCCGGTTATAACGGACCCGTTGGTTGCCCTTACCCTATGTCTTCGCAGGATTTTACTCAAGTTAAATATTCAATTTCATCAAAGGATTTTGAAGACAGTAAACTCAGAATTGCAAAGCAAGTAATAATGTCAAATTGCTTATTAAGTTCACAAGTTAAAGAAATTATGCTATTATTTGATTTTGAAGATACACGCCTCAAACTTGCTAAATTTGCTTACGGATATACTTATGATATTGGCAACTATTACCTTTTAAACGATGCTTTTGATTTTGAATCAACAATAGAAGAACTAAATGATTACATTTATAATTTTGGTGAATAGGATTAAATCACCTAAAACCCGCAAGTTTTTTTTGTTAAGAAATATTCATTAATTTTTTTCGTAATTTAAAATATTTTTAAAAAAATTAAAAATTTATTATTCAACTTAATAAATAATTTTATCTTTGACGATTCAAATTTAAATATGTAAATCTTTTAAACAATGAAAATTTAATTTAGTATGAAAAAAATCACATTAGTACTTATAGGGATATTCTTTAGTATTGCTGCATTTTCGCAATATTATTATCTCCCTTCTATCAATGCAGGAGAAAACCCAGGATCATTACATGAAGACATTGAAGTTCCTAAAGGATCTACAGGAGCACCAACAGGTTGGGCAACTATTTTAAGCGGACCAAAAACAATAGCCGCTTGGTCAAGTGTAAGTTCTATTCCTTTTACATTTCAATTTAATGGACAAACCGTATCAAGTTACATTGCATCCTCAACAGGCGTTGTAACTTTTACAACTTCTGCAACCGCAGTACCTTCAAAAACAAATGAATCTTTACCTTCAGCAAATATTCCTGACAATTCAATTTGTATTTGGGGAATGTATGCCGCTGATGGTGATAATATTATGACAAAAACATTTGGCTCAGCACCTAATCGTCAGCATTGGATTCAATTCAACTCATTTAGTGAAGATGGAATTAAAGATGGTTGGACATATTGGTCAATTGTTTTTGAAGAAACAACAAACAATATTTATATTGTTGACCAAAAAACATTATGTGTTGATGGTGGAAATGCTTGTACCGGAGATGTAACTTTAACAGCAGGAATCCAAATTGATGCAACAACTGCAATACAAGTTACAGCTTCTCCTAATTTGATTTCAAATGCAGAAAATGATTATACGGTAGCAGATAACTCATATTATACTTTTTTTTACGGCACACAACCTGATTATGATTTAGCTGCAATAAAACTTGATATGAAAAAAATTGTTACTTATAACACTAACGTTTATATAAAAGGTACACTTAAAAATCTTGGAGCTCAAACAATCACTTCTTTTGATTTAAACTATCAGATAGGTAATGGTGCTGTTATTACATCTACAATTAATGCATCAATTACAAATACTTATGATTTTACTGCACCTTCTGCATGGAAACCAAGCAACCCTGGTGAAAAATATACAATTAAAGTTTGGGCAGATAATTTAAATGGCTCACATGCAGACATGGTAAATGAAAATGATACAATCTCAATTGAAGTATTTACAAACGAAGGAAACACAGGCACAAAGCAAGTTCTTGTAGAAGAAGCAACAGGTGCATGGTGTGGTTACTGCCCTGATGGAGCATTACAATTACGCCTAATTTTAGAGAACAATCCTGATGCAGTAGGAGTTTCTCATCATAATGGAGACGGAATGTCTTTTACAGATGGAAATGCTATAAATGCTGCTTATGCAGTTGGTTACCCAACAGGCTATGTTGACAGAGTAAAATTTGATGAATTTGATGCTGTTGGATTTTCACGTAATAGATGGGAAGAAAAAGTAATCGAAAGATTAGCTGAAGCAACACCGATTAATATTTCAGTTAAAAATCTTGATTACAATACAAGTACAAGAAAATTTGACCTTGATGTTGAAGTTGATTTTGTTGACTATTATTACGGTGATCTTAGGCTTACAGTTATGTTAATTGAAAATTATGTTGTAGGTTCAGGTTCACAGTACGACCAAAGAAACTATTATAGTAAAGACGGATATGCTGCTGGCGGTTCAAGTCATCTTCTTTATGATTTTGGAGACCCAATAACAAACTATCCTCATCAACATACTTCAAGAGAATTTTTATCAGCTACATGGGGAGACCCTCTCAACAGCACTCCAAAGCTTTATACAACAGGTGATAAATTTAACAAAACTTATTCAACAACACTCAGTTCAAGTTATAATGAAAATCATGTTGAATTTATTATTTTAGTTAGTCACTACAATGATGACATATTAGAACGTTCTATTATTAATGTAATTGAGAAAAAACTTACAACTGTTTCTATTGATGAACCAACTATGGAAAATAGTGTGTCTATTTATCCAAATCCCGTAGGTTCAATTGCAAATGTTGGTTTTTCTGTAACTCAAAAAAGTGATGTTTCATTAACAGTTTATAACACAATGGGACAAACTGTAAAAAGAATTACCGAAAGAAGCTATGCTACAGGAAAACATTCAATTTATTTTAGCACATCCGACTTAGCCATAGGAACTTATTTGGCAGTAGTTAAAATTAATGGAATAGCTCACACAGTGAAATTTATTAAGTAAAAAACATTTTATTTTCTTAATAATTAGAAAAAAAGGCAGTCAATAATTGATTGCCTTTTTTTTTGCTTTTAGGGGTTTGCTATTAATTCCTTTCTTTATTCACCAATCTAATATTATTTTAAAGGTGTTCATGATATG
>JAYEOP010000192.1 GCA_034723125.1 Bacteroidota bacterium
GATTTGGAAACTGCACAAACACAGGTGCTTGTGAAGCAGAATGTCCTAAAGAAATAAAAATCCTAAATATTGCCCGAATGAATAAAGAGTACTTTGTTGGGAAATTTGTAAAAGACTTGCAGTATTAACAGTTTATTTAAGTGCTTAAAATCTTTTTATCGTAATTATTTTCTGTGTTTTTTTCTCCTGAAGCAATAAATATGTAATTGTTAAGTTTCACAAAGTTGTTGTTGACAATTCTAATCCCGAACAATCAATTTTCCAGTAAAAACATTCTTTCCTGAAATTATTTTATACAAATACAACCCGCTTGATAAATCACCTCTGAAAAACTCATAGCTGTTGCCTGTAAATTGTTCTTGTCTGATTAGTTTGCCTGTGATGGAGTAAAGGTTTAAGGTTGCTTTTTGCTTTGTGTTTATTGGCAGTTTGAAGGTGCAGTTTGTTGTGCAGGGGTTGGGGTAAATTTTAGCATTTCTGTTTTTATGTACTTCATTCTTTATAGAAACACACTTTATCTTATCATGATCAACAAAACCATTACTATCTGTTTTAATAACATAACCTAAACCCCAACCATAGCCAAGAGATGCAGAAATTAAATAACTTCCATCCTCTAAAAGTAAAAGTGAATTACTATACAAGTCATCTATATATGTATAGTAAACAGAATAGTATATTTTATTGTCAAGCAATTCACCATCAGAGCTTAATTTTAAAATTTCAAAGTAAAATTCCATACTATCATTAGAGCTATCTTGATGCCTAACCAATAAGTGAATATTTTTTACATCATCCATAATTAAGTCTGAAATATGAGTTGTATGATCTAAAGGAAAGTGGTATTGCCAGATTGTATTTAAGTCTTCATCCATTTTAACTAATAATCTTTCATCATCATCAATCCACTTAGATAAATAGAATAAGTACCCATCATTTAGTTTATAGAGACTAATAGTGAAATCTTTGGGATTAAAAGTAAAACTAAAAGTATCATTTTTTATAATATCTCCATTTGGGGTCATTTGAAGCATTCTTCGATAATTTTCACCTCTGTCCAAAAGGAAATAATTAAAACTGTCGAATACAGATATATATTCAAATAAGTGATAGGTTAGAGTATTTTTTAGGATAGAATCGTAAAAAACCAGGCTGTCAATTTGCCATACAATTCTACCGTTATAATCTAATTTAATACAAAATCCATATTGATTTTTGTACTCTTGTTTTAGGGTGTCATATTTAGTATAACAGCTCCTTCCAATAAAACTACTGTCAAATGGAGAAAAAAAAGTTGTGAATCTTGAATGTATAGAAAAATCATCTCTTGACCATTTCAAATCTTCATTTTGGTCGTACATGAAGTTAAAGCCTGTTTCAAAAATATGGGATTTATCACCCCAACCATTGAAAAATATGTCTCCGTTTTCAAAGTAATAAAAACTGGACACATTGCAATAAAAATAATCATTCATCGGGAATTTGAAATCCCCAATTTTTTCGCCTTCATCAGAAATTTCAGTAAATGAATCCCCCCCCCCAGGACCTGGATAATAATAATTGCTTAGAACCAGATAATTGCCATTTTTCATTTTCACAATTTTTTGTGGATAAACTTCATTGGCACCATCAAATTTAAGCTTTGTTACAAAAGATGAATTTTCCTGTGCATTGGCAACAACAGGCAAAATTAAAATTGAGAATATTATAAGTTTTATTTTTATCATTTTATTGTTTTATTAATTTTCGTCTTAGTGTATATTGATCATTAGAAATTTCTATTATATAGATTCCCTTTTTCATTGCTTCGGTATTTATCCTTATAGTTTCCATGTTGATATACACTTCAGCGATTATCAGCTTCCCTGAAATATCGTAGATTTTAATAAGTGTTCTAACAAATGGATTATTAGTTACATTGGTTTTTATTGTTATCTCATTTGTCAAAGGGTTTGGATAAACATATAGGTTAGGTTTATATATATCCAGTATTTTTGAAATGGGGTCAGAAAACTCAGGGCAATCAACCAATGATTCATCATCAAAACCAAGTTCATTGTATGGGGGATACTGGGACATTTTATCCACAAGATAAGAATAATAGATATAGCAGAATGCAGAGATATTGACATTGTCAATATATTGATAATCATTTCCAAGGTTTTCATAAATGTAACCATGTTGATCGATATATTCTGTCTCAACCCTGTTGAAGTCATTTCCACTATCGTTGAACCATACCTGTAAATAATCTGTTTGACAGGAAAATGTTGGGATTATGTTAGTGACTTTATTATCGCTTCTGTAGCCAAGGTATTGCAACCTTTCTTTGAATCTTGAAGCGGGGTAATGATTGGAGTTTAAAAATGATACTGCTACATCATCATCTTCATCATTATGTTCAATATAATGATATACTAATAAGGCATCACTACCAGATTCCTGGATATCTGCTTGTTTTTCTTTCCAATCATCTATATCACTATGTGGAGTACAGAGATAATGATTTTGAGGTTGGTCATCATATTCACAACTTCTGTGATAGGTAAAGTTTAAACATTCGAATACCTTATCAACATTTCCATCATTTGTTCTTTCATTTATTAGTTTGCTCAAATGCACATAATGATCTGCATACAGACCTTGATAAATTCCATGTTCTTGATATTCACTATATTCTTCATCTGGATCAGGATTCCAATACTCATCTTCTAATACCAAAAAGTTAATTTTCCCATGATGGTCAAAATTGTACTTATTCTGGTTGTAGCCCATTTGGTTAGTCATTTGATCATCATCAGGGCTACCATATGCAGCACCACAAATAATTCCATAAGAATTGCATTCATCAATGAAATAGGCAAGCTTTTCTTCAAAATAAATCCTATCCTCTTCACTTGAAACATAAGCAGGGTTAAATATATTACTTACTCCATAAAGTATTAAGTAGTTTATATTGTTTTGCATTGCAAAACTTATAAGTTTTATGCGTTTTTCACCGTTTAATAAAATATTTTGATTGCTAAAAATGTCTGATTTACTTAAGAAGTCATCAACCCATAAAATTCTTGGAATCTTACAATTCTCTGTATTATCAAAGTTGTTAGTTACCAATGACACACCTAAATAAGCATTCCCACTAGAATCAATCCCATAGCTCGTATTATATCCTGCAAAATAAACTAATGGCATCCCCGTAAATCTTGCTACTGCATTACCATAATCAACAGAATCGCCTCCAAAAGTTTCATGTAAAATCGTGTCTCCAAAAGAATCAATGTGAACAACATACATATCTTCGTAGCCTTCACCTCTTGTATTGCATCTGCCTACGGCTATGTAAGTAAAATCGGTGGTAACAATATCATTAAAACTTTCCATTCCTGTTTTACCAATATATTTTCGCCAATCTTGTTCAAAAGCAGTGTCAAGCTTCATCACAAAGCCATCCGTGTCATTATCACAAATGCCATAACCGCTAACAATGTATCCCTTATCAAAAGCAGTATCAATACTGAATATTTTTGTGTCATCATTTAGGTCATAATCATAAGTGCTTAACAATCTGCCTATATTGTCTTCAATCAAATACAGTTTAGGATTTATATCATCTGTTACGTCATTAGCCGCAATTATATAATTATTGTCATAATCATTAATTATTTTATAGCCTTCAATATCATAGTTGGTTGTCCCATATAAATTGTTCCACTCAAAACCTGAACCATCCGCTCCAATTTTTATCACTCTTATTTGTGCATCTCCGCTTCCTATTGGGGTGCTGTTTCCCTGAATTATAAATTCATCATCACCGTTATTTACTACCGAATAGCCTACTTCGTTATAATTATCTCTCCCGTATTGAAATGTCCAAACAGTATCTCCTGTAGTATCAATTCTCATAGCAAAAATTTCTTTTCTTGTTTCTCCTGTTCGTACAGGTGGGTCGGTATAAACTTCAGTATAACCAACAAGCACCCAGCCGTTTGTTGAATGAGGAGCTATGGCGTAAGCAACTTCATTCATGTTAAAATTATAATTGGTATCCCAAAGCAATTTCCCAAGAGAATCAATATACCAAAATGCAATATCTTTGTTATCTTCTCCAATTTGTAAAAAACCAGTCATTGCTTTGTTTCCCATGTTGTCAACATATAAATCATAAGCACATTCGTTTAAGGAATCTCCATATCCTTGTTCAAATAATTGTCCTATTTTGGGGAGAAATGGATTTTGTGCATTAGTGAAGTTTAAAGAAAAGAAAATCAATGTGAATATTAAATATAATTTTTTCATAATTATTTTATGATTTTATTAAAGAGAAAAAAACAATTTCTTAATTTACAGCAAAGTTTAAAGAAAATATTTTTAAAAAGCCAAAAAAATTCCTTTTTTATGAAGTGAAACGAAACAAAAAAAGGAAAAATCAAACCAACAACGTGGTGAAACTAATCATGTAATTAAAAATCCACTTAGTGTAAAAAAGAAAGAAACAGCTTCATCACTTTTGTTTAAAATAGGAGTTTGTAAAAATGAAATAAAATCATTTCGGATTAGTACCTTTTGAATATGATAGATTATTACCAAAAATGCAGCATAAAATCGTAATGAATTAAGGCCATGAAAATGTATTGATTTTGACATTTGTACTTGTTTTCAGATTCGTAAATTCAATTATTCTGTTTTAACAATATATTTATCAATAAAATATTCTTCATTAAAGAAATTCTCAAGCTTAAATATTTTTACATTCCTATTATTTCTTATTGATTTATAATTCCCACCTGTCCAATAAAAAATATTTCCTTGCTTTTTTAGGTTTTTTTTAGCAATTCTAGTAAAATCTGATAAAGTACTTACAGCTCTTCCTAAAACAATATTATATTTTTGATTATGATCTTCTGATCTGCATTGTTCTGCTGTGATATTTTTTAATTCAAGTTGTTTTATCAATTCTTTTGCAACTTTTATTTTTTTTCCTGTTCCATCAATAAGATGAAAAGTTGCTTTTGGAAACATTATTGCCAAAGGAATACCTGGCAAACCTCCTCCTGTGCCAATATCAAGAATACTTGTATCCTCATTTAATGATTGTATTTTAACAAGTGCAAGAGAATGTAAAAAATGATGGATAAAAATATTTTTAATATCCTTACGGGAGATTACATTTATTTTGCTGTTCCAATCATTATAAAGAATATCAAGTGTTATAAATTTATCAATCGTCTCTTTATCAATTTCAGGAAAATAATTTGTAATTGTTTGAACTCCTTTTGCCATAAATAATTTTATTTTACCAGCTTTTTTTATTTGAAAACAGGCTAATTGTACTCATCCCCGGAACAAAAATAATATGATAAAAAATATCAAGAAATGGAACAGCCCATAAGTATGGCAACATTTTAAGTTTCTTCATTGAAAAGCCATAAACAATCATTGAACTAATAAATCTAAGTCCGAATATTCCCCAAATCAAATATGATAATGGATTAAAAATAACTGCAATTGCAAAAGCAACATAAAAAGCAAAATGACTTAACCACAAATAAGCTAACCATCTTTTGTGATTTTTTTTATATTCTTTTCCTCCCTTAAGATGTCTTTTTTTCTGTCTGAACCATTTTGATAAACTTGTGTGAGGTTTAGAAAGTATGAAAGAATCAGGATCAATTTCTATTGAAATATTATTTTCTGTTGCATTTTTGTTAACAAAAAGGTCGTCATCACCATAAGGAACATGAAGTTGTGTAGCATAACCTTTTTTATTAAAAAGCTCTTTTCTGTAGGAAAGATTTCTGCCAACACCCATATAAGGCATGGAAGCCAGTGTAAATGAAAAATATTGTAAGGCAGTGTAAAAAGTATCAAACTGAATAATTAGATTTAAAAGAGAGTTTTTCCTTTCATAAGGAGAGAAACCTGTAACAATTTGATTATTATCGGAATAATTGCGTGCCATTAGTCTTATCCATTGATTAGAAACAGCTTTACAATCGGCATCAGTAAAAAGCAAAATATCTTTTGTTGATTTACGGATTCCAAGAGATAAAGCGAATTTTTTTCCAGGATAATCACGGATATGACCTTTAATTCTTACAATTTTAAGGTTAGAATATTTTTCTTCCAATTGTTCAAGATATTCAAAAGTGTTATCTAATGATTTATCATCAATAACAATTACTTCATAATCAGGATAATCTTGTTCAAGAAAAGATTTAAGATTATTTTCAAGATTTTCCTTTTCATTTTTTGTAGCAATTAAAACAGATACAGATGGTTCATTTTTTATGCTTACCTTTTTAAAAAATGCAAATCGTGAAAAAAGTCCAAAAAAGAATAATAACTGAAAAAGCAGTAAAATAAAAAGTGGTAAAATGAAATATATGTTTGTAATGAAATCTATCATTAGTAGTGTTAAATTTTTTGATAAAATTGATGATTAATATTAATAGCAAATGTCTCAAGAATTTAGAGAATTAAAATATTATTTATGAACAAATTATTATTGTAAGTACTTTTGCATCATAATTTTTATTGAATTTGGATGTATGGAGTTTAAAATTGAAAGCAAAGATAAAAACAGCAAAGCAAGAAGTGGAAAGATAACTACAGAAAGGGGAGAAATTAAAACACCGATTTTTATGCCTGTTGGAACTTTGGGTAGTGTAAAAACTGTTCATCAGCGTGAACTAGAATCGGATATTAATGCACCGATAATTCTTGGCAATTCGTATCATCTTTATTTACGTCCCGGTTTAGAAGTGTTAGAAAAAGCAGGTGGACTTCATAAATTTATCAATTGGAACAGATTTATTCTTACCGATAGTGGTGGATATCAGGTTTATTCTTTGGCAAAAAATAGAAAAATTACTGATGAAGGCGTTAAATTCCAATCACATATTGATGGTTCAAAACATTTTATTTCACCCGAGAATTCTATTGATATTCAACGAACTATTGGTGCTGATATTATTATGGCTTTTGATGAATGTACACCTTATCCTGTAGAATATGATTATGCAAAAAACTCAATGCATTTAACTCATAAGTGGCTGAAAAGATGTATTTCGCAATTTGATAAAACAAAGCATAAATACGAACATCCACAGACATTTTTCCCCATAGTTCAAGGCAGTGTTTATAAAGATTTAAGAATTGAATCTGCTAAATTTATTGCCGACCAAAGTGCTGATGGAAATGCTATCGGAGGACTCTCCGTTGGAGAACCTCATGAAAAAATGTATGAAATGACCGAAATGGTTTGTGATATTTTACCAAAAGACAAACCAAGATATCTTATGGGTGTAGGCACTCCCGCAAATATCCTTGAATCAATAGCTCTTGGTGTGGATATGTTTGATTGTGTGATGCCAACAAGAAATGCACGCCACGGATTACTTTATACAAAAGAAGGACGAATAAATATTAAAAATGAAAAATGGAAAAATGATTATAGTCCGATAAATGAAGAACCCTTAAGTTTTATTGACAAATATTATTCTAAAGCATATTTGAGGCATTTATTAATTTCAGGGGAAGCACTTGCGGCACAAATAGCATCAATAAATAATCTAAATTTTTATCTTTGGCTGGTAAATGAAGCCCGTACACAGATTGAAAAGGGAGATTTTTTGTCATGGAAAAATAAAATGGCAGAAAAATTGAACAGACGACTATAAAAAATTAAATTCTGAGCTTGAAAATAATTGATATATATATTATTAAAAAATTTTTAACAACCTTTGTTCTTATTATTGGTCTGTTTATAATTATTGCTATTGTTTTTGATTTTTCGGAAAAGATTGAAGATTTCATTAAAAATCAAGCACCAACCAAGGCTATACTTTTTGATTACTATCTGAATTTTATTCCCTATTTTGTAAATCTTTTCAGTCCTTTGTTTGTTTTTATTTCGGCAATATATTTTACATCCCGATTAGCTTACAATACAGAAATTGTTGCAATGCTAACAAATGGAATGAATTTTTATCGCTTGCTTGTACCATATTTTATTGTTGCTACAATTCTTGCTTCTTTTTCATTTTATCTTGCTGGTTGGGCAATTCCACAAGGATATAAAAAATTATTGAATTTTGAAGAGAAATATATTTTAAATCCTTTTCAAAATGAAGGACATAATATTCATCGTCAGGTTGCTAAAGATCAATTTATTTATATTAGGAATTATCACATTGATGATAATGAAGGTATAAAATTCTCTCTTGAGAAATTTGAAGGTACTAAGTTGACATACAAACTTATTGCACGAAGAGTAGTCTGGGTTGATAGCCTACAAATGTGGAATGCAATAAGATATTCGGAAAGGACGATTGATGGTATGAATGAAAAAATTGAAAAAGGTGAAAACAAGTTATTAAACATTGCAATAAATCCTAAGGACTTCGGACGAAAATCAAGAGACATTCAAACCATGAATAATAAACAATTGTCAAAATTTATTAAACTGGAGAAGTCAAGAGGAGCAGATCTTATTGATTTATACTTAATTGAAAAGTACAAACGTTTTTCTATGCCTTTTGCAACTTTTATTCTTGTTCTTATTGCTTTTACAATTTCTACACGAAAATTAAGAGGAGGTACGGGAATGCATCTTGGCTTTGGACTAATGTTGGCATTTACATATATTCTTTTATTGCAATTTTCAACAATGATTGCTATCAAAACAAATTTTAATCCCTTGCTTTCGGTGTGGTTACCAACTATTATTTATTCAGTTTTTGGAGTATTTTTGCTTTTTAGAGCACAGAAATAAAATGAATAAATTGATGACTTCTTTGAAACATTTTGGTTCTATGTTGATTTGAGTGGGTAATCAAATTTGCCACAGACTTCGTCTGTCGAAGACATACAAAAAGTAAAGACTACGTCTGTCGAAGACAGATTCACAGATTAAAAAATTACTCTTTTTGTAATTAGTGCTTATAAGAAAACTCATTAATTGCCTATCTGTACCCCTTAAATTCCCTAAAGGGAAAATCCAACTCACTGAGTGTGATGGCATCTTCTTTAGGGGATAAAGGAATGAGCAGAGGATATGCAGAATTTTCCTTTAGTTTTCTAAGAAGTACTAATTAATGAATTTTCGCCAAATCCCGTTATATCTGAACTAAAGGACATTTACTTAGACTGGTCATAATTAGAGCTTTGGCACTATGTTTAACGTATTGAATATTAATTGTTTACACAGTACAGCAAAACGCAGTTTATGATCGCTCTGCATATATCTTATTAGAATAATGCATATAAATTAATTTTAATCTGTGAATCTGTCTTTGACAGACGTAGTCAGATTTCTATTACACTTAGCTTGTCTTCGACAGACGAAGTCTGTGGCTTTAATATCCCCCCCCACTCAAATCAACATAGAACTAAATTTTATTTTTCTTCTGCTCTTGCCATAATAAAAAGCAGGTCTGATAAGCGATTAATATATTTTAAAAGCTCTTCTGAAATATTTTCATCATTATGCAATGCAATAATTTTCCGTTCTGCACGCCTTGCAATTGTACGGCAAATATCAAGCTTTGCTGAGGATATATTTTTTCCCGGAACTGTAAAAGATGTTAATTTAATTTCTTTTTCAAAAGAATGTACCAACTCGGTTAATTTGTCAACATCTTTTGTTTCTATTGCATTAGCAAATATTTTTCCTTTTGAAGCTAATTCCGCACCTAAACGAAAAAGGGTTTTTTGAATCTCTTCAATAATTATAATAATCTCCTTTGAATTAACGTAATTTTTTGCCTCACCAAGAAATGAATTTAGTTCGTCAATTGTTCCATAACTTTCTACTCTTAATTCATTTTTCCAAACTTTTTCTCCCGAAAATAAAGATGTTTGTCCTTTATCTCCCGTTTTTGTTGAAATACTCATTTCTTTATTTTTGACGCAAGTTACAATGTTTTTAGTTTTAATAACTATTTGGAAGTATAAAAATTTCAATCTTCAATTTCCATATACCAATTATTTAAAAACAACTTTTCTCCCACTTTTATTCCCTTTGTAGCCTTATTTTCCCCAAATACCTTTTGCTCTTCCTGAAACAATTTTATTGTACTGAATTGTATTAATAATTGCCGGTGGTAAAAGGACAATTGATGTTGCCATTATCACTCCTGCTGTTCCAAAATGCTTTGCAAGAATTATCGAAACAGGTATGTTAAAAATTGCTGCAATAAGTAGAAAAATTGTTTTTAAATGAATTTTACTGGTGCCATCCATCAAAATAGAGTGAATGGTTTCCCATGCCCAAACAAGAACATAAAGAGCCATGAAAGCTGATAATACAAAGGGAACACTTATTTTATCTCCTACCCATAAGAAATAAAAGTCGTTTGAAAATATCAATAAAATTCCTAACAGAACAATTACTCCTAACCACAACTTTCTTAAATTTCTAACAGTATTTTTTATCCATTCAATATCTTTTTTTACATAAGCTTCAGTAAAAGCTGACCAATATGGAGTTACAATTATAGCCACAAACATTACCATAAGGTGAAAATATTTATATGCAATATTAAAGGTAACCACTTCCTCTGGACACAGCACCTGATTTATAATAATGTTGTCTGATTCAAAAATAATTATAACTGATATTTGCATTAAAAAAAACTTTAATCCCAGTCTTACTAATTCTTTTGAATATTTAAGTTTTACATATTTTATTCTTGGAATATACTCTTTGTAATCCTTTGAAAAAAAATATATTGAAAAAATAATAAGCATAAAAACAGGAGCGGCACTCATAGTAATACCAATAAAAAGCAATGAGCCTGTTGTAGTTTTTGTTAAAATAAAAATTACAATAAGTGCAACAATATTTGAAATTGAATTAATACTATTTTTTATTGTCGGTCTTTGGTCTGCTTGTAAAATAGTAGCTATAAGATTTAAAATAAAACGGAGTAAAAAAAAGAAAACTACAAATATTATTAATGGCTTAAGCTCAGAGCCTATCTCAGTTGAGGCACTTAAAATATTAACCCAATTAAGTAATGGGTTTATCAATAAAAAAATTAAAAAAAACAAAGTGAATATTAAAAAAAATAAAGCATAGGTTGTACTAACATAAATTTTTGCCAATTCTTTTTGATTTTTTGCAATAGCTTCAGCAAATTTATTTCTCATACCATTACCTACGCCAATATCAAAAGAACCAACCAAAGCTACTATTGAACTTAGCGTTAACCAAATACCATAATTTTTCGTACCAATATAATTTAATGTTAACGGAACTAAAATAAAGCTTACCAAAATACCGATACCTTTGATACCCAACGAAAGAAAAATATGTTTTTTAGCTTTTATACTTCTTTCGTTGCCAAAGGTAATTTGATTATGGATAAATGGAAGTAACTTCATAAAATTAAATTCTAAATTCCTTTCCCTTTGGTATAAAAATCCATTGGATAATCAACATCCACATTCCCTATTTTAATATTTTTTAGTTGACGTGATAACATCTTTCTTTTTAATGAAGAAAGCCTGTCTGTAAATAATATTCCTTCAAGATGATCGTATTCGTGTAAAATCACTCTTGCATTTATTCCATCAAAAGTTTCTTCATGTTCTTTAAAATTCTCATCAAGATAATTTATTGTAACTTTTTCTTTCCTTACAACATTTTCTCGTATTCCGGGAAGGCTTAAACATCCTTCTTCAAAAGCATAATCTTTACCAAATGTTTCAATTATTTCAGGATTAATGAAACTCTTTTTTATTTTATTTTTATTATTTTCATCTATTGTTGAATTAACAATAAAAAGAGAAATACTTTTGCCAATTTGCGGTGCAGCAAGCCCTATTCCACTTGAATCCTCCATTGTTTTAAACATCTCTTCAATTAATTCCTTTAAGTCAGGATAATTTTTATCAATATCTTCACTTATTTTACGCAAAAGTGGATGTCCGTAAGCAGTAATTTTAAAATTCATCTGTTTTAATTTTCTAAATATGATTGTAAAATAATTGTGGCACTTACTTTATCAATTAAACTTTTATCTCTACGTTTCTTCTTTTTAACCCCTCCTTCAATCATTGCTTTTGTAGCCATTTTAGATGTAAATCTTTCATCTTCTTTTTCAACAGGAATATTCCTAAATTTTTTGTTCAGCGTTTTTATAAATCTTTCAACAGCTTCTGTAGCATGTGTAGGTGTTCCGTCAAGATTTAATGGGTATCCTATTACAATTTTTTCAACCTCCTCTTTTGAAAAATAATCTTCCAAAAATTTAATGATATTTTTGTTTTCAACTGTTGCTAATCCACTGGCAATAATTTTCAGAGAATCAGTAACAGCAACCCCTACCCTTTTTAAACCAAAATCGATACAAATAATGCGTGCCAATGTTTTTTACCTTAATTGTTATTTATTGCAAAGATGTAAATATTTTTGCATCAATAATGATATTTCTTAAGAAGTTAAATATTGCCAATTTTAAAAATCTCAAATCAGTTGAGTTGAGTTTTAAAAATAAATATATTTGTTTTGCAGGAAACAATGGTGTAGGCAAAACAAATTTACTTGATTCAATTTATTATCTCTCAATTGGGAAAAGCTATTTTAACAGTATTGACAAACAAAACATTTTGCATAAAGAAAACTATTTTAATCTCAAAGGAAGTTATTCTCGCAAAGATGAAAATATTGAAATATTTTGTGCTTTCACAAATCGGAAAAAAATTACAATAAACGGAAATAATCTTGAAAAACTATCCGACATTGTAGGAGAAATACCAATAGTAATAGTTACTCCTTACGACAACACACTAATAACAGGAGGAAGCGAAGAACGAAGGCGTTTTCTTGACATGATAATTTCTCAACTCGACAAAAATTATTTAATAAATCTTGTAGAGTACAACCGAACAATAAAACAAAGAAATGCACAATTAAAAATCTTATTTGAAAACAGAAGTAAAGATACTTCGCTTATTGAAGTTTACAACACAAAATTAATTGAAACAGGAAGTTTTATATTTGAAAAACGAAAATCTTTTCTTGAAAATTTTACTACAAAATTTTATAATTATTACTCAATTATAAGCGAAAACAAAGAGGATGTACAAATCGCCTATGCAAGTCAATTGAAAAACAATGATTTTGAAGAAGTTCTTAAAAGCGGTTTTGAAAAAGACCTTATCACACAGCGTTCAAATTTTGGTATTCATAAAGACGATTTAGAACTTTTCATTTTTGAGCATCCGGCAAAAAAGTTTGCCTCACAAGGTCAGCAAAAATCATTTTTACTTGCTCTAAAATTAGCTCAGTTTGATATTATAAAAGAAATAAAAAAAATAAAACCATTATTTTTACTTGATGATATTTTTGACAGATTGGATAAAAACAGAGCAACTCAATTGTTGGATATTATAACCAAAAACGGCTACGGACAAATTTTTCTAACTGATACTAATGCAACAAGAGTAAATGATGTTTTTAAAAAAATAGGAAAAGAAATTGAAATTTTTAATGTTGAAAATGGAAATATCATTAACAATTAAATTATAAAAAATCAAAGATGCTAAAAATAAAAAACACAATAGTAACCTTAGATATTTTTCAAGAACAGTTTTTTTGTGATTTACCAAAGTGTAAAGGTCTTTGCTGTGTCAAAGGCGATTACGGTGCACCCCTCAATGAAATGGAAATTTTTTCTTTGAAAAAAAACATTGAAAAAATAAAAGCATTCATGAATAAAGATGCAGTTGAACATATTGAGAAATATGGTTTTTATGAAACAGACCCTGATGATGACCAAGTAACAAAATGCATCAAAGGAGAACATTGTGTTTTTGTAATTCAGGGAGAAGACGGAATTTATAAATGTGCTATTGAAAAAGCATGGCAAAACGGAAAAATAGATTTTCAAAAACCTATTTCCTGTCATCTTTATCCCATAAGGATAAACAGCCTTGCAGGACTTGAAGGAGTAACCTACAACCGATGGGATATTTGCAAATCAGCTTGTGAATTAGGTAAAAAGAAAAAAATCCCATTATTCAAATTTCTAAAAGATCCACTAATAAGAAAATTTGGAAAAGAGTGGTACAAAGAATTGGAAATTGTTGCCGAAGAAGTAAACAAATATTTCGAAAGCAATTCTTTGGAAGAAGCAAAAACAAAGATTAGTTGAGAGGAAGCGAGATACAGTCTTCAGTCCACAGTCGGCAGTCCAAAGTCAAATTCCAAATAAACAAAAAGAAGTACTTAGAGTACTTAAAGTGCCTAAAGTACTTAGAGTTATGTGTTACGAATAAACAAATCACCAAATAAACAAATAAACAATTCCTACAACAACCCATAAAATCGTCATTGTGAGGGAGGTACGACCGCGACAATCTCGGGCTTTTTAGCAGAGGTAGTCAAAAACAGTCCTCAGTCAGCAGTAGGCAGTCTCCAGCCAGCAGTCAAATTCCAAATAAACAAA
>JAYEOP010000193.1 GCA_034723125.1 Bacteroidota bacterium
CGGAAATGTATTAAGCACAGTTACAGACCGCAAACTCCCAATAGACCTCTCAGCCAACCAGCAAGTAGATTATTTTAATGCTGACATTGCTGGTGCTAATGATTATTATCCGTTTGGGATGTTGCAGCTTGGTAGAAACTTCTCAGCCGAAGAATACCGTTTTGGGTTCCAGGGGCAGGAAAGAGATGATGAAATTAAAGGAGAGGGAAATAGCTATACAGCAGAATTCTGGCAGTATGATTCGAGATTAGGAAGGAGATGGAATGTTGATCCTGTGGATAAACCTTGGGAAAGTCCTTATGCTTGTTTTGCTAATAATCCTATTTGGTTTGTTGACCCAAATGGTGCAGACACATCTTTTTCAGATAATAATACAAGACAACAATTTATTGATACATATAATGAGGTGAATAATGAAATTAAAAATCTGGACAATAAAATCAACAAAAAATTAGATAAGTGGTATGAAAAAGGATATGATAATGAAAGAGTTAACAAAAGAATGTCTCGCAGAATAGAAAAACTAAACAAAAAACGCACACAATTAAACGAAATTAAAAGTTCTTTTGATGAAGTTATTTCTTCTGACGTTATGTATTTTTATACAGCAAAACCAAATCCGAATGGACAATATATCTCAGGTGGAGGAACAGGTTATAATACTAATGAAAAAAGAGTAGATATTTGGTTTTATTCAGGAAATACTGGCACAATAGTACACGAGACAAGACACGGATCTGGCTATTCTTGGAAAGAATGGGGTTGGAATGCTAATACAAATTCTCCAACAAATTATGATTATCAAGATGAATTTGAGGCTTACGGACAAGAAAGTAACTATAATCGTCTTATTAATGTTGGTACAGGAAGAACAAAACTTCAGATTATGAATGTAATTAAGCAACATTATGGTAGTAACGATTATATTATAAAAGAGTTTAAACAATATTGTGAACCTGAATAAGTTTAAAAAATGAGTGCTAAATTATTGATATTATTTTCTATAATACCTATTGTTATATCTTGCAATATTTATAATACTGTACAAAATGATAGTAACAATAAAATTGAATTTGAAATTAAGCAGATTGTTTCAGGTTCTTATTCACAATACAATTTTGTTTTTGTTGATGACAAATTAGTTATCAATGAGCAGAATATTACTAAATTGGGAAAATCAAATTATAAAAAAATCTATTCCAAAAAAATAAAAAAATATGAAATAAAAAGAATAAAAGAAGCAATAGAACCTTTGTGTCAATTAGAATCTAAATATATAAAGCCACAATTAGGAGGTTTAAGATGGGAGTTAAATATTGTTTTTAATGATATAGATAAAAAAATTATAATTGAAAATTATTATATACCTGAAATCTCTTTACTCTTCGACATTATAAACAATTTAACTCCTAAAAATAAACCTAAGTTACACCCGATGAAATAAAAAACTTATTAACAATTACGATTTCTCGCTTCAATCCCTTGCCCTGCCTTGCTTCCCCCCCCCACTAATCGTAGATTGCATCTACGCTTTTTTATTAATAAGCATTTTTAATGCTGATAAAATATAAAGAGCTTTTACAGAAATTAACGGCTTTTTTTACGTTCAAATAAAAAACTTATTAATAATCGTCTTTTCTTCCGTTCTTTTTCCTTTTAAAACACTGAGTAAAATTTTTCTGATGAAAAGAAAAAAATATGTTACTTTTGTAGTTGATGGGTTGCCTAAAATTAGACATACTGGAGCAAAGCGTAAGTTCCTTTTCTACGGGATTAGACAGGAAAAGGGCTTTAAGTGAGCATCTCGGAAATGTATTAAGCACCGTTACAGACCGCAAACTCCCAATAGACCTCTCAGCCAACCAACAAGTTGATTATTTTAATGCAGACATTGCTGGTGCTAATGATTATTATCCGTTTGGGATGTTGCAGGTGAATAGGAGTTATTCCTTGTCTCAATATAGATTTGGATTCAATGGAAAAGAAATGGACAATGAAGTTTCAGGTACCGGGAATCAATATGATTATGGTTTTAGGATATACAATCCAAGAATCGCTAAATTTTTGAGTGTTGATCCATTAACAAAATCTTTTCCTTGGTACTCTCCGTATCAGTTTGCAGGGAATATGCCAATTGCTGCTACTGATCTTGATGGCTTAGAAGTGAAGTTAGCAATTTTTGGTGAAGGTGCAGGACATGAGAATATTTTTAAAGCCAGAAGTAATACATATGTTGAGAGGTTGTCATCAAATTTCCCAGTTGAAGTACATGGTGTCAGGAATGGACAAGAATTTATCGAACTACTTAAAACAAAGACTGAAGAATTTGGATCAATTTCAGGTGGTGTGGTTTATAGTCATGGCTGGTCTGATGGAATAGAAATGAGTAGTTCAAATGGACTTTATATTGATGGGACTACATACTGGGGTGGTGGAAAGAACCAAGCTTTTATCAGTGAAATCTCCGAAGCAATGGGTAATGGTGAAATTATATTTGAAGATAATGCAATATTTATTTTCTTTGGATGTAATAATAATGGATATCTAGATGATGATTATGCACTTACGGTCGCTCGAAATTTTACTTCTGCGACAGGAGTAACATCAATTGCAGCAAGAGGTCATATTAGTCCAGTTATTGAGGATGAAAAAGAGACTGGTGAATCTCATGCATTTGCAAAAGGATTGTATAAAGAAAAACCATCCTTTTATAAAATTGAATTAAACATTAAAGAAGAACTAATAGAATCATCGTTAGGAGATCAAATAGATCCAGTTGATTTTGATCCTCCTGTATATTTGAAAAAAGCTAGAACGAATCCAATAAATGTATCATTAGAAGATGAAATTAAATAACAATAATTCAATGAAAGTAGTTGTAATACTACTGTTTTCGTGTCATTCTTTATTTCTGTTTTCACAATCCATTAATGAGTATAATCTTCAAGAAAAATATTCACTATTATTGGATAGTATAATGGAAAACTATTCGCCATTTGAATATTCAGAGATACCTATAGATTTACCAGTTATGAGTGATTCTGTTATTGAAGCAATAATGTTCCTTAAAAAAGTTGATTCCGTAAAGATTTATGAATTTAGTTTTGTTATGCTGTTAAAATTATATAATTCACAATTACAATGTTGTCATAGTTCATATGAGTTGTTTCCTCCAGGAAGTGTATTAAAAGATTTGAATTTAATTGTAGTGAATTTCTTAGAAATATCTGGATGTCAAATAAATGAATTTATTACAACAGCAACTGTGTATAAATTTATTAGTACTAATTCTCAGTGGTTAGAATACAAAACTATTAACAAAGAATATTTCGAATGCACCAAACTGTATAATCAGATAATTGAAAGTATACAAAAAAATGATTAGGTTTTCTCACTAGACAAAGTTTGTAGCTATTTTCAAGTATAAAATCCTTAACAGTGAACCACTATCCCGTACTAGCTGTAGTTTGTAACTACACCTATATATTGAAATCTATAATTGAATTTTTTTATCAATTCAATTTCAATTAATGATTCCAATTAAAAAGAAAAAAGATTAGTATTTTTGTTGTTCGATGGGATGCCATAAATTAAAATATTACGAGAGTGAAACCGCAAT
>JAYEOP010000194.1 GCA_034723125.1 Bacteroidota bacterium
AATTTTTAACGACAAAAAAGGGAAATAGAAATGATTTATATCGGGTGTTTTGATGTTAATTTGGTATTAATCCAAAAACATAATTATTTTTTTCTTTTATCTAACGAACCGTCAAGTACAGCCTGTGGCGAATACTTTCGGTAAGACCCGCTTGGTTTATGTTCCCGACCAAAAGGTGCGGGATAAATTGTGAGAGCTGCACTTTGTTAGCCGTAGTTTTAACGAAGGAATATCAGCCGCCTACTCGATTGTAGGTAATGGTTTTATTCAACTGTTCTCTCTAATTTTTTTTTGAAATCAGATAAATGATTTTTTATGATTTGCCAAACTTCCTCTGCATCAATTCCAAAATAATTATGAGCGACAATATTTCGTAAACTTTTAATCTTGAACCAGTCAATTTTATTTTCAGTCTCAGCAATAAAGTTCGATGATAGTTTTTCTACCATTTCTCCAATTATAACGAAGTTCATCATTGTAGCATCGAATGATTTTGTGTCATTGTATAAATCATCAGCATTTTCAAATTTTCCTGAATAATCCAAAATCTTTTGAATTGATTCAAGCATATTTAAGATACAACTAAAGTCTTTATGTGAAGGTTTAGGCATATTTTGTTTCTGAGAGGATTTGTTGTCTGAAAATTGGTTTTATGTATTTTTCGCGACAAATATCTACTGGTAAATTGAATTTTTTTTGAATTTCTTCTTTAAGTCTTTGTTTAAGCGTAAACAGGTCTTGTGTATCATTCTCAAATTCAACAATTATATCAATGTCACTTTGTTCATTTTGTTCTTCTCTTGCTATGGATCCAAAAATCCCAATTTTAACTAAATGATATTCTTTCTCCAGTCTTTTTTTATTTGAAGTCAGATAGAAAAGTATTTTACTTGAGTCAATCATTCTTTTAATTTTAAGTCAAAAATACAATTTCTTTTTAATTGTTTATAATATGTGTGTGGTTTTCTTGCCATTCCAACTAACGTCAAAGTTAATTGTTTAATTTACAGTCAATTAATAGTTTTCAATTTTGTTCATTTCAACCCTTTATTTTATCATTCGTAGCTGAAAAATTCAACGGATTTTTCTCCGTAGGGGGATTACCTACAACGTCAGTCTGTCTAATAACCCTAACCACCGATTAAATTTTTGTCAAATATAAGGACATTTCTGCTTTGCTCAAAAATAATTTGCTTTTTTTAGGTTCATTTTTGCTACATCTTTTCTGTCTGCCGTGCGATGGGGTGGGCAAGCTTTTTGGTTGGTTTTGGTCGTGTGTTGGCTTTTTCGAACGACCAGCCAATGTGCTTGACTACGAAGTGCAAGCTAATTATCATTTTCTTCTTTTTATTAGTTCATTGTCTAAGAATTCCAATATTTCTGGTTTTGTTAATTTATCCCTAATTAATTTTTCATATATTCCTTTGTTTTGTCGAAGCCAGAACAAATTGAATTTTTCAAAATGCAAATAAATATATTCCCATGTCCAATCAAGTTTTTCACAGTTTGATAAATTGTTCCAATTAATCTTATCGTCATACTTTCTGAGAAGGGCGATAGTTATTGGCAAGTAATAGAATGCGGAATGTTCTGAATCAAATAATTCTAAATTTTCTTCTATGAAATTTGTTGTAAGAATATCTCTGTGAATTCTTAAAAACTCTGTTTCTTTAAAATTCAATTTGTCTTTATACTTTTCTATAAAGTCAAGAGATAATTTAATATAACTAAACTTGCAAAGATTATCCCAAGGCAGATATTTTATAAATTCTTCATTTAGAAAAAAGCTTTTATCATTGAAAGGTTTCTTAAAAACCTTAAAAAAAAAGGAAGGCAACGGTTGGACAATTTTATAATAATAAGGTGTTATTGATGCATAATATTTTTTGTAATAGTAAAAAATAAAATCAAATGATTTTTTGTTGTAGGTTATTGCTGGATTCCACAATACTTTCTCCCAATTCCATCTTTTTGAAGTGGGGTACTTGTAAATAAAATTTATGCATTTCGGATTTTGAGAAAGATTATCAAAATCAAGTTTGTTAATGTGTTTTTTTATGAACTCTATTGATAAAGGGAGATTTGGGTTTGATGATAATTTTTTCCAATCCCATTTATCAGCAAATTCTTCGAGAACGGCTTCGTTAAAATCAATGTTTAATCTTTGCGATACATTAGCCCAATCTAATTTGTCTTTAAAACGTCTTAGGTTTTCTATTGTAGATAAAGGTTCTCTTGTAATCAGCCATTTCCAATCAAACTTTTCTCCAAATGTGGATAATAAATCATTTGACCAATTAATATTTTCAGATAAATGAATTGAAGTGAAATCTATTTTGCTTTCATATTTCTTAAAGAAATCAAAATCTAGCTTGATATTTTTAATTTTCCATATTGCTGTCCAATCAATTTTATCACCTAACTCATCAAGCATTTCAATATCCCATTCTATCAATTCATTATTCATGAGTTGATAACGGCCAAAATTAAGAACAGGTTTATATAAAAGCACCTCCTCTTTCGAAAAAGGGAAGAAACGAGAAAGCAAGTCAACTTTGAGTTGATTTAATTCAGTTTCCTTTTCTTCTTTTTCAAATAAGCTTTTCATAGGCTAATCTTCTTCGTCTTCCATTTCTACCAATTCCAATTCTTCTTCCTGTTCTTCAATTTCCTTCGTTTCCGCTCCGGATTTCCTTTTTTTGAAATATGGCTATCTTTTTGTTTTTAGTCATTTTATACTCTGTTTAGATGTCTTTTCCAAAGCAAGATGCTTTGGGTACATTAACTTTCCAATATCACTTTCAAAATATCCGGGCTTTTATTCTTAAACTGAGCCATACGTTTTACCACCTCATTATTGGGGTCTGTCCATTTTTGGTGGAGTTGGTTTATTACTGCTTCTTTTTCTTTGTTGCTCAAAGTATCAAAAGCATCCTGCTTTTGAGAATCTCTCGATGCCGGAAGCACCGAGTACATATCCCGCTCCACAAATTCCAATACATCTATTTCACGTTCTCTCATGTGGTCGGGGAAGTAGAGTTCGAATACAAGACTGTCAATAAAAGACATAAAGAATATCAGCGTATGATTACTCATATCATTCATTTCAGTTTTATATAAGATTAAATCAGTTATAAATCTTATGAGTTCTTGTTTATCCGAAAATGGAATTGGAAGCGGTTTTAAATTTACCGTTTTGACTTGGGCAAATGTTCGTCCACCTTCATTGACCAATAATGAATAATAATAATTTAAAAGGGTTGAATTAAAAATTGGCAACACATATTTTAAAGAAAACTTATTATTAATCAAGACTTGAACATGGGTACTATCTAATGTTAGAAATTGTTTATTGTCCATTGCTGCAACTAATTTGTCCCCTGTTTGTCTATTTATTAATTTTTCATCTTTCAAGAAAAAATCTTCATTTGTGTTGCTCCAAAGAAGTTCTTTGTCAAATAAAACATAGTTTTCTGAAAAGTTATATTTATAGGAAGAAATGTCCTTTCCCCTAAGTATTTTCCTATAAGACTCATCAATTTTATTACTTGATAAAAATCTCTTATTATCTCCAGTTATTATTCCTTGATAAAACTTAACAATG
>JAYEOP010000195.1 GCA_034723125.1 Bacteroidota bacterium
TTCATGTCCTAATAAAATTGAATATATCTTAAATCTATTCCTTGTTTTGATAAATTTGTTAAACAAAGTTACATTAAAAAAGCTAATTATTTCGTAATTTATTATTTTTCAATCTTTTTACACAATCAACTTTACTCAAAATTTATCATTTATTAAAATTACATATAAGCACTGTGTAACCTTTTGGTTTCGCCCGCCTGTCGAGCCTTGGCAGGCAGGCTCAACAACGCACATAAAAACCATAGGGGCCATGCACTATGGGTTTTTATATGCTTAGGTGTTAGGCACTTTTTCTTCTTTTATTTCTTCAATTTTCAATTTATCTGATTTAATTACTTGAACATCAGAAATAAATTCAAACAGTCTATTTTCTCCAATTTCTTTTTTAGTTTGTATTACTATCTTCAAATAGTATTCTTTCCCCTTACAAGCTCTTTCTAATTTTTCAATTGCATCGCTTAATGTTTCAAGCTTTCCTTGAATTTTAACAGGAACTGGTTTTTCTTGAAAATGATTTCTTAAAAAACCATCAATACCTAAATTTCTCTGCACAGGAAGAGCATCAATGCTTTTTAATATATTTATCTCATTTTCTGTTTTTTCAAGATAACTTTCAGAACCTTTTTTTAATAGCTGTGAATTTGTTATTACCATTTCGTCCAATCTTTTATTAGATAACTCAACAGCATCAATAGAGGCATCTATTCCAATAAAATTCCGTTTTAAATGTTTTGCTGACACACAGGTCGTTCCACTTCCACAAAAAGGGTCAACAACCAAATCTCCTTTATCGGTTACTATTTTAATAATTTGATTTAATAATAAAACAGGTTTTTGAGTAGGATACCCAACTCTTTCTTTTGCCTTTGGATTTAAATAAGGTATTTCCCACGTATCAGACAATGGAACTCCTTTTTTTTCTTTTCCTAAAACAACATTTCCATTTTTATCAGTCTTATAAATTGATTTACCATTTATGGTTTTCTTACGGTCTTGTAATATTTGGTCTAAATTGGTTGTTGGAGCATAATCAGTATATTGTTGATTAAATTTAAAATCTTTATTTTTGGAATAAAAATATATATTTTGATGAGAGTTCAATAACCCCTTCTTAGAATTAGACCATCTTTTATAACTCCAAATTATTTCACTTCTGAAATTATTCATTCCAAAAACCTTATCCAATGAAACTCGAATATAGTGAGATGCAACTTTATCACAGTGAAGAAATACACTTCCCGTATTTTTTAGTATTCTTTTACATTCAATTAATGTATTTTCAATAAACTCTATATATTCATCTAATGAATTCCAATTATCACTAAACTCAAATTTTTTTGCATCATCTCTTGTTACTAAACTATGTTTTTTTTGAGTAAAAAAAGGAGGGTCAAAATAAACTAAGTCAACAGAATTCTTTTCAATTTCAGTTAATTTGCTAATACAATTGCCGTGATATATTTTATTAATTTTCATCTGTTGGTGTTCTTTTGTCTGCTATTTTTGTTAAAATATCCTTCAAATCAAATCCTGTATAGTTTTTGATAAACTCCCAAGCACTATTCCCTCCATAATACTCTCCTTTTTCACCCAGATATATTGTTTCTAATGCTGCTTGTATTTTTTTTGCTTGTTCTCTTTGAGGATAATAAAACATCACTCGAATTGGAGTATAACCATGACTTACAATAGCTTTTACCCTTGTATGTTCTTTTGTTATATGGTCTCCGTCAGTACTTGCATCTCTCCACTTTATTTCAATAGCATTGTTTTCTTCCAAAAAATCAATTTCAAAAGTTTTTGGTCTTTGTCCTTGATTATTATCAACTAAGAACTTCCCTCCATTAACGTTTTTAAATTTCAAACACAAAGATGCCGCTTCTTCGAGAAATGACCCTGCATATTTGTATAAGAAACGTCCAGTATTCTGATATTCATCTATTAGTTGACCTTCAACAGAAGTTATACCTAAAACCCTATAAATTAAATAATGAGAATTATCATCTTCTTTCATTTCTTCTTTACGTTTATCAATTTTAAAACGTAAATTATCTGCATATTCATTCGCTAACACTTCCATTTTTGAAGTTAATAATTCCAATTCGCCACCTTTTTCTATTGCTTTACTAATTTCATTATTTTCATAATTTTCAGCTTCTTCCATTAGAATACTTTTCCCTTTTCCTTTTGTTTCAATACCTATACTTTTGCAGTAATCAACAAGTTCTGCTTTATTATATCGTTCTATTTTCCCCATTTATTTTCCTTTTAAACAAAATTTCATACAAATATACGAAATTCTTTTTTTGTGCAATCTCCCTAATTGTGCCTAACATTTGTATAAACGGACAATCCCGTTTATTTCCATTATGTTCAGATACACTCAAAAACCTATAAGTCCATATCTTCCAATGGGTTGGCAATCTCGCCTGTCTGTGCGTAACACGCAGACAGGCTAAGCCCCTTGCTAATAATATGTGTGTAAATCCCTGTTGTTTTACTTGATTCATGTCCTAATAAAATTGAATATATCTTAAATCTATTCCTTGTTTTGATAAATTTGTTAAACAAAGTTACATTAAAAAAGCTAATTATTTCGTAATTTATTATTTTTCAATCTTTTTACACAATCCATCTTTACCTAAGAATTATCATTTATCAAAATCAGAAAGTATCTTTCTGTAATTTATATATCTCTGTACAGAAATTTTTCCTGATTCGACTGCTGCAATTACTGCACATTTGGGTTCGTTTTTGTGTAAGCATGTATTAAACTTGCAATCAACTGAATATTTTTTTATTTCAGGGAAAAACAAAGCAATTTCAAAAGCCTCAAAATCGTGTAATCCAAGTTCTCTAATTCCCGGTGAGTCTATGATAAATGTGTCCTTTTCTGTTTGATGCATTTCATAAAAAGTTGTTGCATGCTTTCCTTTGCCCGAAATTTTTGATGTTTCCAAAGTTTTAATTTTTAATCCCGGTTTTAAATTGTTTAGCAATGTACTTTTTCCTACACCCGATTGGCCTACAAACAATGTTTTTTTTCCTTTTATTATTTTTTTCAGCAGATCAACATTTTCAGATGTTTTTGCTGAAATATCTATACATTGATAATTTAGAGATAAATACAGCTTTTTCAATTCCCTTATCTTTTCCTTTTCTTCAGTATTTAAAACATCAATTTTGTTAAAAACAATTATAGGTTCAATTTCGTAAGCGGAGGAAATAACTAAAAAACGGTCAATAAAAGCTGAGGATATTCTTGGATTTGATATTGTTGCAATCAAAACGGTATAATCTATGTTTGAAGCAATTACATGAGATTGACGGGATAAATTTGTAGCTTTTCTAACAATAAAATTTTTTCTTTTTTGAATTTTATCAATTACAGCATATTCTTTTGTTTCATCCGAATGAAATACAACTTCATCACCAACAGCTACGGGATTTGTAGATTTTGAACCTTCAAGACGAAACTTTCCTTTGATTCTACATTCATAGTTTTTAGCGTTTTCTGCCAAAACCCTGTACCAACTTCCTGTTGATTTTATTACAATTCCTTTTAGTTTATCCATAAATTT
>JAYEOP010000196.1 GCA_034723125.1 Bacteroidota bacterium
GCAAGTATTGACTTAGGCTCAAATTTAGCAAGAGTAAAATATATGGTTAAAAATCCATCTGATGGCACATTTATGTTTATCAATAACACCAAAGTAGATGCTGATATTGATGTTGAATTTATTGCTACAACAACTACTGCAGACATAATATTCCAACGTGCTGATGCTACAAGTACCAACTTGCTCTTCTATCTTGATAATGTAAAAGTTGAAGAAATTGGAGAGAGTTATAGGTATGGATTTAATGGTATGGAGAAGGATGATGAGGTTAAAGGAACTGGTAATCATTATACTACTCATTTCAGGCAGTATGAACCAAGGTTCGGAAGGTGGTTTAGTATTGATCCATTAGTTAAGAATTTCCCTTGGCAAAGTCCATATGTTGCGTTTGATAATAGCCCGATATATAAAAATGATCCAAGAGGTGATGCTGCAAAGGATCCTCCAAAAGAAATTAAAAAAGAAGAGATTGATAAAATCCCATCAGATGGAACAAGGCAGGAGTTTCTTAAATCAGTATTTAGCTTATTTAATAAAGGTGATTATATCAAAAATGACGTTTTGAAAGAGTTAATAGTTCCTTCCCCAACAACTGATAAAGGGAAAGAAGAAGAATTTGAAGGATATAAAAAAATACGTAAAGCATTTGATCCAATAAAAAAACTCAAGAACGTTGAAAAGAAATCAAATGGGGACTCGAAATTTCAAATAGAAATGAAAAACGGGAAAACAGCTTATTTGTCAGTACCAATAGTAAATGAAACAGATGAAGGCTCTGAAATAGCGATGACCATTGATCTAAAAATTGAAAACAACGCAAGTGTTTCAGTTTCTACAACTTCTGATGGATGGATGAAGATTAATTTTAATGGAATTTCTGTTGGAAAAGGGATATTAAGGGTAGGGATGCCAAATGTATACATTAAAGGAGATGTTGCAAAAATATTAGGAATTAAAGTTAATATGAGATGAGAAAATTATTTTTCATTAGTTTAATATTAGTGACCATTTTATTTGTTCTACTAGTAATATTTAAATTTCAAAATAACAAGCCCAATTTAGTCAAAATTGAGTTGAATGGGTTTTCTCAAATTGCACTAGACTATAATTATAGTGATTCCAGTTTATTATATATGAGTTTATTTTCAGATAGTGCTGATTATTCGATAAAAGCAGGGAGTAGAGTATTTGAGGGTTATCAATTTGCAAAATATATCAATGACTCTTCAATTGTTTTTATTGACAGTCAGCAGCAAATTAGAATATTTAACAAATACAAGAATGAATTTATTCATAAAAGACCAAATAGTAAGTTTATTAATATAGATTTTTCAAAAATCTGCATTGACCAAAATAAGAAACGTGGTTTTTATTATAATAATATAGGAACCATTTTTTATTATGATATTGCATGTGATTCTCACTCTTTAGTTTTTAATATAAATGAATTAGGTAGTTATGCAATTGCTAGTTTTGATGTGTTTGACAATGAATTAGCTGTTTGTTTACTGAATTTATCTGACTCCATATCTCATAATTATGACTTTTTTCTTATTGATTTAACGAATAAAAATGTGTCTTGTGTAAAAAGCGGTAAGAAGTCAAGTTCTTTAACCTATAAACCTATTGTTAAATTTGTTAATAAAGGTATTATAATCTCAAATTACTATCTGAACAACTTAACATATTTGTTTAAAATTGATTTGAAAAATAAGCAAGAAAAGAGTTATGAAATTGGAGAAAAATTAATGATAATGAGCATGCTTGATATTAGTGAGAACTACTTATACCTAACAATTCTTGATGAAATAAAAAGAGAAAAATCAGTTGATATAAGTTATTCACCAATAGAGATGAAGTTCTACGAACATATAAGTATATATAGCATTCATTTGTAAAGGGGTAACAAACAGGTTTATTGTGAAAATTAAGCCTGTTTTTTTACTATATATGGATTTATTATATGTGCAACAATTCAGCATAGACTGATTACCACGCTCCGACCCAAACAAACAACATATTGCTTTTAACTTTTGAAATGATAGATTTTTAAAGGTAAAAGCTAAAATCAAAAAGCTGTTTGTGCCAACAAAGCGGTAGCAAAAGCAATAAGAAAAATATTGCCTTTGCTGAATTATCTATCCACTAAACCCCCGTCCACCACCCTTAGACAAGTTCAATACATGGCAGGTCATCGCTACGTAAGTTCAACAGAAGCCTATGTTGTTAATGATTTATACCGAAAGGTTATCATGTAACAGAAAATAAATTTTCTTAACATGCTAATCCATCGGCATAATACCAGTTTCTTTTTAATTAATTTGATGACGGTTTAGTATTAGATGATTTACAGGAAGATATTGGAAAGTTCCATCCGATAGGATAAAATAAAAATCAGCCACCAAAAATAAAAAAAACAATAACTTTGCATCATGAGTAAAATTGATAAAACAGCATACAAAAGTTTTTTAGAAGAAATAAAGGAAAAAATATATCAGTCCAGATTACAGGCAATGAGAGCAGTAAACAAAGAACTGCTAGCACTTTATACAGACATTGGAAGATCTATTGTAGAAAAACAAGAGCAGCTTGCTTGGGGTAAATCAGTTGTAGAAACTTTATCAAAAGACTTGCAAAATGAATTTCCCGGAACTGATGGTTTTTCTTCTCGTAACCTATGGAGAATGAGAACTTTTCATTTAGAATATAGGAATAATGAAAAACTGCCACCACTGGTGGCAGAAATTGCTTGGTCGCATAATATCATACTAATAGAAAAGTGTAAAGACTTGTTAGAAAGAGAGTTTTATATAAAAATGACAAAAAAATACGGCTGGTCAAAAAATATATTAATCCACCAAGTAGAAGGTAAAGCATACGAACGATTTTTAATAAATCAAACCAACTTTAACAAAGCATTAGAAGAGAAATACAAGCATCAGGCAAACTTAGCCGTGAAAGATAGTTATATGTTTGATTTTTTAGAATTAGCAGAAAATTACAAGGAACGAGAATTAGAGTTGGGTTTAATGAAAAATATTCGCAAATTTTTAGCTGAAATGGGCGGAGACTTTGCATTTATTGGAAATCAGTATCATTTAAAAGTTGGAGAAGAAAATTTTTATGTTGATATACTTTTGTACCATAGATTATTAAAATGTTTTGTAGCCATAAAATTAAAGACTGTAAAATTTAAGCCTGAATTTGCAGGGAAAATGCAATTTTACTTAACGGCTCTTGATGAATTGAAGAAACATCCATCAGAAAATCCATCCATAGGAATAATTGTTTGCAAAACAAAAGACAGAACAGTTGTTGAATTTGCACTAAAACAAATTAATAGCCCGATGGGAATAGCTGATTATTCAATAGAAAAAACATTACCCGAAGATTTTAAAAAATATCTTCCAACACCTGAAGAAATAATTGATAGCTTAGATAATTTTGATAGCTTCAAAGAATAAATATTTATATTGAGCTTGTCGAAATAAAACACACAGACTCTGGTATCCCCGAAATAAATACGGGAGTGAACTATGCCGATGGATTAGCATAGTTTGTACCGCAAAATTTCGGTACAA
>JAYEOP010000197.1 GCA_034723125.1 Bacteroidota bacterium
GACGATTATTAATAAGTTTTTTATTTGAACGTAAAAAAGCCTTTAATTTCTGTAAAAGCTCTTTATATTTTATCAGCATTAAAAATGCTTATTAATAAAAAAGCGTAGATGCAATCTACGCTTAGTGGGGGGCTAAAAGTTACGGATAAACAGATAAACAGTCCGCAGGCGGCAGGTATTTATCAAACGACCGAGGTCAATTTTTTTATAAATATTTGTTTTTATATAATCCACAGATTCAGTATAAATTTGAATAATTTATAAATTGTACTCCACAATTAATATCTAAATAAAAATTTATAATTTTTAGTTTAACTAAAACTCATTTAGTTACTAAAAAATACTATTAGTAATCCTACTATTATAGTAAACAAAATACCACCTATTAAATAACAAACGGAAAAATAATCATTCATAATTTCCCTTAATGACTTATCTTTATAAAATAATTTTAAAAAAATTGCTCCTATTGGTAAAAAAATAAAATGTCTAAAAATACTACTCATTAGAAAATAAATTTATCCTCATAAATAAATTAAATTTTTATATTAAACTACCTACTCTTTAGATAATAAATAAGGGATTTTTACTTCTGAACTTTTAGAGTTTCCTGAATCCAGTTTTCCTCTTTGCCTGCTTAGTTTTTCATAAGTGGATGTAGAGGTAAAATTACACACGGCAACATAATGTACAGGCTCCCAACTATCGTAAAATGCATTGTAATAATGTTCTAAAGGAAATTCACAAAAGATGCTATCACTTTTATGTATTCCGAGTCGGCTACTTCCATAAATATGATGCTCACTTTGTTTATGTTCTAAAGCTCTTTTCCTGTCTAATCCCATAGAAAAGGAACTTCCGCTTTGCTCCAATATGTCTAATTTTAGGCAACCCATTGACTACAAAAGTACATATTTTTTTCTTTTTAATTGGAATCATTAATTGAAATTGATTTAATATAAAAATTCAATTATAGATTTCAATATATAGGTGTAGTTACAAACTACAGCTAGTACGGGGTTTTTACCTCATTTTGAAATGTGGTAACAGGGCTTATGGTTATTTGTGCTCTTGCAATACCAACTGATAAAAAAAATAATGTGATAAGTAATACTCTATTGAATCTTTGTATAAGTACCATAATCTGGTAATTTATAAAATTGATATTTTTCTTAAATAATTTTCCTTCCCATCGACAATTCTAATCAGGTAATTTCCTTTCTTCAATTTGACAGTAAGCTTTTCATGGAGTCCATTGTTCGCATTAAAGATTGTATGATAACATTCTTGTCCTTTTGCATCCAAAACAAATACTTCTATCGTTTTTGATTTTGGATTTGACATTCTGATAAACACCGAACCATCATGCGATGGATTGGGATATATAGACAGCTCTTTCAAATATTCATCTATTGATATAGTAATATTGTTTATGGTAACTGTAGTATCCCATGTACATTTATTATAATCGGTAACAGTTACGGTATAACTACCTGATGCCAGTTTATCAATGGATGCAGTTGTACTGTTTTTAGGATCATTCCATTGGTAGGTGTATGGTGGGGTTCCTCCCTGCATATTCAATTGTAAAGAACCTTCTGTTAGGTTGTTGGTGTCGTCTTTAATGATAATGTTACATGAAAGGGGCAATGGTTCTGTTAATAAAAAGGTGTCAATAGTGGTTTGCTGTGAAGTTGAATCGTACAGGCTCACAATATAAGTTCCACTTCCAAGATCATCGAGTTTTAATGTAGATGAACCATGATCCCATTTTAAGTAATACCCTGATGCTCCTCCGATTACTTTTAAATGGATGTATCCGTTATTGCTGTTTGCACAGCTTGGATTGCTATATTCTTTTATGAGTTGAGATTTGGGGGTAATTTCATTCCAACAAAAATACCATGTGGCAAGCAATCTACTTGTAGCAGTATCATAATCCA
This sequence comes from Bacteroidota bacterium, assembly GCA_034723125.1. NCBI lineage: Bacteria > Pseudomonadati > Bacteroidota > Bacteroidota bacterium. The sequence continues at coordinate 1,944 of JAYEOP010000197.1, forward strand.
TTACAAGGGTGTCTGAACCAAAAGCATATATAGAATCCTGATATACCCTGATAGTTAAAGGATGATAAATTTTCCCATTATTATCGACATATGATAACTGAAAGCTGTTGTCGAAACTTACCTTTTTACTTTTATCCGCAACAGGTGGGAAAATTGCATCAACAGCTTTGCCTTCAGAATCCAATTTTAGTAAACCCCAATAAGTATCTCCATATTTATATGGCTGGCTAAATTTAATTGAATCAACAATAAACTCCTGAAAATCTTTTGGTAGTAGAAATGAATAGTAAGAATTACCATATTCATCAACATACATGCTATTACTCCATGTTTTTGGATACTCAGAAAAGGTTCTTGCAATAAATGGTTCTGTAATCCATTGTACATAACCATCTTGATTAAACTTTATCATTTTGGGAATTGTTCTCACAGTAGGTGTAATCCAGGTGGTATCTAATTTTGATTTAAAATCAGAAATCATTCGAACCATACAATAAATATTTCCTTTGGGATCAGTTTTCATATCAATAATTGATACACCAGGGGAATCATCCAATTCATATTTTGTTATCCAAGGTCTCATCCATTTTTTGTTTCCATTTGAATCAATTTTTATAAGAAATCCATTAAAATTTTGTCCATATGGAGAATTGAATGTAACATCAATTAGTAACTCATCGTCAAAATATATTCTCTTCCACTGTTTGTCATTAATCTTGACATATCCACAAACTACCAATTCATCATTCACATAGCTTAACTTAATAGGAGCTTCATAAGCCATCGCACCAATTGTATGCAACCAAATGGGTGTCATATTTTTATCAAATTTGACTATCGCAGCCATTGTACTTTGCTTCTTACTCTTTTCTTTCCAAATTGCCGATAAATTGCCAAACCGAATACTATCGGGCTTATTCGCAAGAGTACCAACAAATGTTCTCATTGCCACATAAACATTACCTGCATTATCTACAGTAGCATCACTGAGCATCCAACTGTATTTGATGTATTTTGCTGATAAAGAAAAACCATTGATAGGGTCTCCAGTTTTAGGATCAAGCCTGACCATAAAAGTTGATTTTTCGGATCCAATTGTTGTTTTTAAAACTTGGAAACTCCCCATTGAAAAATTTTCATAACTGGAAGCAAAAATATATATCAAGCTGTCCGAGGCTTGTAGAACTTTCAATTGAAACATATTATTCGCATTGCCAATTTTTTTCCCCCAAATTGCATTATAATTCGGATCAAATTTTATCAGAATTATCGCCTCACTATTTAACTCATTAATAAAGATATCGTCTATTTTATTGTTTTTTCCTTGACCAGAATATTCACCATAAACATAAAAGTTGCCTTCAAAATCCCTAAATGAACCAGCAAAAGGATCATTTACTGCAATTGCTACTTGAAAAGCCTCCTGATGAAAGTTTTTTATTACTTTTTTTGAAAAAATCGCCCCCTGTTGAGCATTTGTTTGAAATTGAAAACTTATAACTATTGCTAAAAAAAGTGTTGATATTTTTATAATCATTTTCATAATATTTTATTTGTATTTTTCTAGTAGTTCAGGACATTTACAAGGACTTTCAGGATAATCTTTTGAAGGAGGACAAATCTCGTATTTG
>JAYEOP010000198.1 GCA_034723125.1 Bacteroidota bacterium
AATTTATTTTAAGGCTGTAAAAATAAAAATATTTTAATAGAATGTAATTAAATATTTATTTTATTTTATTTTTACAGCCTTAAAATAAATTACTATGAATAAAAACTATTTGCTTTTAATCTTACTTATTACCTCATTTTTTTCATTTAAAATAACAGCACAAGAAAATATCACAAAAAATTTTCAATATTTAATATCATCAGGGGATGTTCCTACTGATTTTAGAATGCTGTCTCAAGAAAAGTTTGAAATTGATAAAACAGGAATTAATAGGAATGAAAAACGTTCGATAAGAAAAACACGAGAACAGTTTTTACTTGAATCAAACTTTGCTATTGACGGGCTTCTATTAAGTGGTAGCGTTTTGTTTAATGATCCTGTTAGTAAATACATTAATAAAGTAGCAGATAATGTGTTAAAAGACCATCCTGACCTAAGAGAAGAAATAAGATTTTATGTAACAAAATCACCTTCAGTTAATGCATTTTCAACTGATAAAGGCATGATTTTTATCAACATTGGACTTATTGCTCAGCTATCTAATGAAGCACAGCTTGCATTTATTTTATCACATGAAATTATTCATTATACAGAAAAACACAATATGGATATTTTTGTTGAAAAATATAAAATTTCAGAAGGTAAAGATAATTACAAATCACTTACATGGAATGACAAAATATTAGCAAAAAACAACTGGTCGAAAGAAAGAGAAAGAGAAGCTGACGAAAAAGGACTTAATAAATTCTATTCAAAGTCAGGCTATTCCTTATCAGCAATTAATGGTGTTTTTGATGTATTGCAATATTCCTATTTGCCATTTAATGAAATTACTTTCGAGAAATCATTTTTTGAAACAAAAAATATCACTTTTCCAAAATCATATTTTTTAGATGAAATTAATCAGATAAAAGGAGATGAAGATTATGATGACTCAAAAAGTACACATCCTAATATTTTAAAAAGAAGAAAAAAAATATTTAACATCATCGAAAATCTTGATACAGAAAAATCTTCTGAATATTATATTGTAGGAAAAGAAGAATTTTTAAAAATAAGACAAATTGCAAGGTTTGAATCAATAAGACAGCAAGTACGTAAAATGGAATATCCCCAAGCTATTTACAATAGTTTTGTATTATTAAAAAAATATCCTGACAATCTTTTTCTAAAAAGAATGCTTGCTTCTTCATTGTATTACATTTCAAAGTACAAAACATACGGTAATATCAAATCAGTGCTTCCCAACTATAAAAAGATTGAAGGACAATCGCAACAAGTATTTTATTTTCTCAAACAATTAACAGATGAAGAAGCAAATATATTAGCACTTCAGTATGCTTGGGATTTAAAGCAACAACTTCCTGATGACGAATATCTTAATGAAATTTGCAAAGATCTTTTTCATGACCTTGTTTTTAAATCAAAAAAGAAAGTTTATGATTTCTCACGTAAAACAAAGGAAGAGAAAAAAGAATCTATGAATTTTAATGTAAAAGACAGCAATAACATCAGTAAATATGACAAAATAAAAATGCAAAAGAAACTTGATGATGTTGGTGAAAAAGAATGGGCAAAATATGCTTTTGTTGATATTTTAAAGAATAATGAATTTGTTGACCTTTTTGAGCAAACTATTGAAGAAAAGGAAAAAGAAGAAAAGGAGAATGAAGACATTGATTACAACAAAAAAGAAAAATTAAGTAAGGAAGAAAAAAGGGAAAAGAAGCTTGAAGAAAAATACGGAAAAGCATTAGGAATAAATAAAATTCTTATTCTTGAACCTGTATATTTAATAATAGATGAAAGAAAAAAACAAAAGAAAAGATTTGTTGACTCGGAAAATAGTCTTAACCGATTTTATTATAATCTTGAACAAAATGCTGATGCATCACAAATAGAAATTGAGCTACTTGAATCAAAGCACCTTGACATTGCAGATATTGAAAAATTTAATGATATAGCTATTTTAAAAGAATGGCTAAGTGAAAAGTATAACCACAAACACGACAATATTGTTTCAAGCAGTTATTCTTATGTTCAACAAATTGCTGAAAAATATGATATTGAACACATATCATGGACAGGAATAATAAGTATGAGACAAGATAAAACCGATGCATTTGTTTATTTAGTTTACAGTGCATGTGTCCCAATATTAATACCTTGGGCAATTTACTATGCTGTAACACCTGAATATAACACATACTATTTTAATGTTTTACTAAATGTAAAAACAGGAGAACCTGAACTTAATTTTACAAAGAATCTTAAACATAAAGACACACAAGACTTTTTAGACTCATATATTTATGATACATTCTATCAAATTTCTAAAGAACGATAATAAAAAAACAGAAATGAAAAAATTATATTTTATAATATTTATCAGCTTATTTATTAGTGTATCCGCTTTTAGTCAATATTTTGAAAAAGCTCCCGGCTATCAGGGAAAAACAGTAATTGCAAATACTAATTTCAGTTATTCACCTGCTTTATTTGCTCCTAACAAAAATGGGGTAATTTCAGGGAAAGCAGTAAATCTTAGAACATCAATTGGAGGAGAATATATTATCGACAAAAAAAGGGGAGTTGGCATTCAGTTATCAGCTTTCAAAACAGCTTTTGAATTTGATTACCCAATTGAAGAAATGAGACACTTTACAACTACTTGGAGTGATGATGGATACGAACCAACCCGTATCAGATCAGATGGACTTGGATACATTAATGCAAAATCAATGGGTTTGTATTACAAAAGTTATTTTAACCATATTGCTCCCTTAGGTGCTTATTTTAAAATTCAAGTTGATTGGATATTTTATAAAGTAAACTATGACAGCAACGATATACTTGATAAGATTATTTATGATAATGGACATAATAATCGCACCTATTCTCCGGAATACCTTCCTAACTATCAATTAGATAAAAGATATACTGCATGGAGTTTTAATATGAAATTTGGAAATCAAAGAATACTTTTTGACCGTATAGTTCTTGATTATGGAATTGATTTCGGTACTGTATTAAAAGGAATATCTGGAAATTCCGGATGGGATTCATGGATTGAATTGGGAGAATTGAGCGAAGAAATTACTACAGATAATTATTTTGACTTAGTTTCTAAAGCAAGGTTATTCGACCTATATTTTATTGGTTTGGATTTCGGAATTGGGTTTTTAGCGTACTAATACTAAGTTGCGTTCATAAAAAGAAGGAACTAAAGTACTTAGAGTACTTAAAGTGCCTAAAGTACTTAGAGTTATGAAAATGAAACGAACAGATAAACAAATCACCAAATAAACGAATAAACAAGAAGAAGTACTTAGAGTACTTAAAGTGCCTAAAGTACTTAGAGTTATGAAAATGAAACGAACAGATAAACAAATCACCAAATAAACGAATAAACAATTCTTAAAACAACAACCCATAAAGTCGTCATTGTGAGGGAGTATTCTGACAAAAACAATGTGATAATTTTACTACAAATATTAGTAGTCAGAATACGACCGCGACAATCTCGGGCTTTTTAGCAGAGGTAGTCAAAAA
>JAYEOP010000199.1 GCA_034723125.1 Bacteroidota bacterium
GAGGAGTGAGGCTAAGGCTAAGAAAATTAGTCAAATAACCAAATAAACAAATAACCAAATAAACAAATAACCAAATAAACAATCTCCCAAATCTACATTACTAAATTTGTTAACTTATCAGTTATTTTAAAATCGTAATCAGGATAATCGAATATTGGCATTCTTTCTTTGGTTTCGCCTAAGGAATATCCATAAACGCTTTCGTATTCCGAAATATCTTCACCCATTTCTTCAATTTGTTTAATATATTCTTTCATCGTTTTGGATTCGATAATAATTATTCTATCCATTTTTTCGATAATAGGACTATGCTTTCTTGTGTGGTCATAATCGAATTCAAGAATACGTTTGCCAAAACGAGTAATACCTATAACTCTAAAGGTTAAGCTTTTTCCAACTCCAGGTAAATTCATAACATTCCTATCAGTAGAAAGGAAAGGAAGATTCAACTTTTTCTTTAGTTTTTCAAGATTCTCAACCATGTTTTCCGGATCATTTGATAAATCTTTTACGCTCTTATAATACTCTTTTGGTATTTCGCCAAGCACTTTTTCTTCAATTTGCTCTTGAACAGTTCGGGCATTTGTACTGTAATTATATTTATTTTCTAAATAACCTTTTACAGAAAAGGAGTAATAAGGTACTACCCCGACTTCGTTAAGCACTTTGCGTAATTTAGCTGTATGACCTCGCTTAGAAGCCGCAGCAGTAAAAACAAGCTGATTTGTTACTATCCAACCGGCAGATATTAATCTTTCAATTCCGAGTTTTGCTTCAGGTGTTATTTCCATTGCAGATTCAAAATGGGTTTGGATTATAAATTGTTTTATCCCGATTTTTGATGCTTTTTCTTTAAAGTTTGCTAATAATTTTATTAAATCAGTTGTAATTCTTTGAGGCAAATAAGCAGGTAGTCTTGTGCCAAGTCTTATTCTTAGCATTTCTGCATATTTCTCACCGTCTTTACGTTTTTTATTTGCTTCAATTTTTCGAACTGACATTTCATAAACAGCATCAAGTATTTTTTGAAGAGATTTATCTGAACTCATCAATGCATCGCCACCTGTTATTAATATGTCTCTTAATTGAGTATCATACTCAAAATATTTGAGCAACCTTTCAAGTTTTTCATCCCATGTTTCATTCGGTTTTAATTTGTCTAAGTTGAAATTAAGATTACCACTTTGAAAATCATACATCCGTTGGCACGAAACACAAAGTCCACCACATGCACGACCTACTGTATCAGGAATTAAAATTGATACTTCAGGATATCTTCTATGAACATTAGTGCCTGAAGGGAGAATCCATCCTGCTGCATTCGGTTTGCCTGGTTCTATAATATCTTCTTTTTCCCATGCTTCAATATTCCCGAATGTGTTTATAAGCTCGTTGCTTACAATTACATAATCTCTAATAGCATGATCGGAGCCTGGAGCAAAATTTGGTCGTTTGATATTAAGGAGAGACAAATAGTAAGGATTTATAAATAAAGGAATTCCTTTTTCTTGTGCATCATGAAGTTTTTGCATTATCCTTGGTGAAAGCGAAAAACCAAGCATCTCATTAAGTAATTCAGGCTTTCGTATGGCAAATCTTAAATGAAAAAGTCTTTCATTCCACCACTTATTTGCCTTGTCTATTTTTTCTTCCTGCGATAGTCCTTCTTCAAAATAATATTTATTATCCTTAATTTCACCAGTATCAATTTTTTTTATAAAAATTTTTAATATCCTGTTTCGATTTTTTTTCCGAATTTGTTTCATCCTAGCATCAAGCCCACTGGGACGTTTATCCATCCATTCTAATACTTTTTCTTTGGATGGTAATTCTCGGGTAGTAGTTTTGTTAAACTGACGAAACAGATGCAACATATCTTCAAAAAAATCAGGTTTTGCTCCTCCAGTACCATATTTGTAAGCGGTCCAAAGAACTCCGAAAGGTTGATTTTTTACAGGAGATGTGTATTCCAAATTTGGTGATGAAAATATTTCCCCATTATTCTTTATGTAATCCATCATTCGTATTGCAGCAAAATCCTGCCACGATAATTTTTGCATTACTTCATAACCACTTAGCTCTTTTTTATAATATTTATACGCAAGTTCATTGTCTTTAAAGTAATCAAGGACTAATTGTTTTATTTTTTCAGTAGCTTCTTTTCTATTCTGAGAACTCTTGAGTATTTTATAAATAGTTGGATTTTCATTTAAAATTTTTCTAAGAATATTATACGATTCTATATTAATTGAAACCCTATCAAGATAATAAATATCTTTAACTTCTTTCTTCTGTTTTTTTTTGGTTTTAACCTTAACCATAAATAACCCTCTTTTTTAGTAACTTAAAAATTAAAAAAATCCTTTAATAAAGTAAATCAAAGGTATTTTATTCCTTGTGCAATATAGCAATAATTTTGCTAAAGCCAAAATGATGTATATCTCAAAAAAATTGATTCTATATCAAATACTGTGGGTAATCAAATTGTTTCGGTTTTTAAAAATTATATCCAATTGAGACTACTGGCAAGGGATGAAATTCTAACCTCAATCCTCCAACATTATTTATGTCTGATTCATTAAGCAAACTTGTTTCAAGAAGAGGGGTAAATCCAACTCTTAAAATCAACCGACCATTAGGTTTTTGATATCTGTATCCAATTCTTCCTGAGTATAACCAACTCCAGAACCAATAATTTGGACTATTATCTATATTTCGAGTAGCTTCTCTAATTATAACTAATCCTAATCCAGTTTCAAGGTGGTGATTATTAAATGAAAATAATTCATTTATTCCAATTGGTATCCACACATCTCTTATACCGGAAGAGGGAGGATAGTAAGATATTCCTATTTGACCTGCTGTTTTAAAAGCATTATTATTGATGAATATTCTTTCATAATTTATTGAATAGAGTAATCCATGACCTCCCAAATCTATTTGAACACTATTTTGTAAATTAATTTTTTGACTTAGATGGAGGTCTTGACAAACTACGAATAATGGAATCAGTAATACTATAATTAGTGCTTGAATCTTTTTCATTGGGATGTTTTCGCTTACTAACGTACTTGAATTCAGTATATTGTATGGGTTTGTATATGATATTATAAATTATTAGACTTTAGATAAGAATCCAAAATATATCTTTTTATTCTTTGGAGCGGTAATGCTTGCTAACTTCTAAATTATATATACTATGTTTTATATTTCGTCTTTGTTCATTGTAGTAAATTTTGCTAATTTGCAATGTATTTCATGGAGCCGTACTTTTAACGAAGGAATATCAGCCGCCTCAATTAGCATTTTTTATTTATTTATTCTTTAATTCGTTAATTTCCTTTTCTGTTAATCCTGTATATTTCATTATTTTTTCAACAGCTTCATTGTCTTTTAACATTTCCTTTGCAATTTCAATACTTCTTTCATCTTTTCCTTTTTCGAGATATGTATTTTTTATGTTAAATATGTCTCGGTAAGCATTTACACTTGCTTCGTATTGTTTGTATTCGTCAGGTTTAAGTTTCGCAATTTCTGCCGTTTCAAA
>JAYEOP010000200.1 GCA_034723125.1 Bacteroidota bacterium
AAAGGAAATATTTTACATTTTTATAAAAAAATAAAAACCTATACAAATGCTACACAAAAATTCATTATTTTTGTCGAAATATAAATCTACAATGATAAATTACCAACAAAAGAAATATTGGAAAATTGTAATTTTTGTGTTTGCAATACTTATTTCTTTAAGTACTCTTATTTATACAAATATTCTTGTAAATAGTTTATCAAAGGAACAATACAAGATGATAAGTTTGTTTGCTGATGCGTATAAGCAGTTGAATAATCTTACTGCTGAAGAACAATGTCAGGATATTTCCTTTTTATTTAAAATTATAAAATCAAATGAAAATATTCCTATAATTTTAACAGACACTAACGGCAACATCCTTGAACAAAGAAATTTGGATGAGAAGAGAAGTGAGAATAAAGAGTATTTATTGAAACAGCTTGATATAATGAAAAAGCAACATAATGTTATTGAAATTAATTATTCTCCAAACAATAAAAATTTAATTTATTACAAAGATTCCAAGCTGATTACTCAACTAAAGATTTATCCTTTTATCCAACTTCTTCTTGTCATTTTATTTATTTTCATTGCCTATTTTGCTTTTAGCTCATCATGGAAATATGAACAAAACAAAGTATGGACAGGAATGTCCCGAGAAACTGCACACCAGCTTGGTACACCTGTTTCTTCCCTACTGGCTCTTTCCGAAAACTTTAAAATGAGACAGGATGAATCTCAAAAAGAAATTATAAAAGAGCTGGATAATGATATTTTCAGGTTAGAGAAAATTACTAGTCGTTTTTCAAAAATAGGTACAGTACCAAAACCTGAGTTAAAAAATATTCATGATGAAATTGAATCCTCATTAGAATACTTGATTCCCAGAATATCCAAACAAGTAATAATTAAATTCAATGAAAATTCAAACAAAAATGCCAAAGCACTGGTAATATCTTCCTTATTTGATTGGGTTCTTGAAAATCTTTGTAAAAATTCAATTAACGCAATGGAAGGTATAGGAACAATAACATTTGACATTCAAGAGGAAGCAAAAAATGTTGTAATTGATATTAGTGATGACGGAAAAGGTATTTCTAGATTAAAGTATAAAACAATATTTAAAGCAGGATATACAACACGTAAGCGTGGCTGGGGCTTAGGTCTTTCATTATCAAAAAGAATTATTGAATTGTATCATAAAGGGCAAATTTTTGTTAAAAGCTCAGAGATAAAACAAGGAACAACAATTAGGATTAAATTATTGAAGTAGTGGCACTAATAAAACTTTGTATTACTCATTATACTTGGGCTTTGAATTAATAATGGATGTGAATGTAAAAGTCATTAAATTGTCATTGGGTTTTGTAACTTAATGACAATTAAATGACTACTTTATGACATTAGATTCAAGCGACAAAATACACATAATATTCTAACAGTCAAAAATATACGTTTTTCTTAGAGGCACTAAATAGTACTGGTGTTTTTGTGCTTTGCTCACACCTTCTATTCTATACAGTTATTTCATAGGTACTTCTACAAAAAATATGTTTTATAGCATAAGTTAAGGAAGTTTCGCTAAATTTATTAGGCATATCTTTGAAGCCTTTATTTTAAAAAAAATGTAAACTTAAATTTAGTATTATGAAAATAACTCGAATATTTGATCTTTTGGAACAACACAAAAATGAATTTAATAAACCAAATACTTTCGGAGCAAAAATTGATGGAAAATGGAAAGATTATAGCACTGATGAATTTGTTGATACTGTAAACAATTTTAGTTATGGTCTTTTGGCTCTTGGCATAAAAGCGGGTGATAAAATTGCGACTATTTCTAACAACAGACCTGAATGGAATTATGCTGATATGGGAATTATGCAAATTGGAGCTATTCATGTTCCTATTTATCCCAATGTTACCGAAAGCGAGTATGATTATATTCTTAATCATTCGGAAGCAAAATTAGTATTTATCTCTTCTGATTTAATTTATTCAAGAATAAAGAAAATTGCTGAAGAATCTGAGGTTATCAAAGATGTATATAGTTTTGAAAAACTTAAAACACATGATAAACAATGGACTGAAATTCTTGAGATGGGAGAAAAAAATCCTTTAAAAGAGAAAGTTGATGAAATTAAGAATTCAATTAAGCCTGATGATATTGCTACAATAATTTATACTTCAGGAACCACAGGAAAACCTAAAGGAGTTGTTCTTACTCATGCAAATATTGTAAGTAACTTTGTAGCCGTAAAACCAATTATACCTTTAGATTCCACATCAAAGGTATTGAGCTACCTCCCACTTTGTCATATTTATGAAAGGATGCTTAATTATTCATTTCAAAATATTGGTGCTTCAATTTACTATGTTGAAAGTCTGGGAACAATAGTGGATAATATACAGGAAATTAAACCTGAAGGATTTACAACTGTACCGAGACTGCTTGAAAAAGTATATGACAGAATAATGTTTAAAGGAAGAGAATTGAAAGGAATTAAGAAAGCAATTTTTGACTGGTCTGTTAAACTTGGTATGAAATACAAAGAAGAAAACAATTCTGCATGGTATTGCTTTAAATTAAAAATTGCCGATAAGCTTGTTTTTAATAAATGGAGAGCAGCATTTGGCGGAAATATTAAAGTTGCTGTATCTGGTGGTGCGGCACTTCAAAAACGACTGGCACATATTTTTTGGGCAGCAAAAGTACCGGTTATTGAAGGATATGGACTTACAGAAACATCTCCTGTTATTGCTGTAAATACATTTGACCCCGGAGGAAAAAGATTTGGAACAGTTGGTTTAGTATTAGAAGGTGTTGAAGTAAAAATTGCAGAAAACGGTGAAATACTTACCAAAGGACCAAACTTGATGCAAGGATATTACAAAGCACCGGAACTAACAAAACAAGTAATTGATGAAGATGGTTGGTTTCATACTGGCGATATAGGACATTTGGAAGATGGTAAATACCTTAAAATTACAGGTCGTTCAAAATCTGCATTTAAAACTTCAATGGGAAAATATGTTGTTCCTGAGCTTATTGAAAATAAACTTAGAGAATCTAAATTTATTGAGCAAGTAATGATTACAGGTGAAAATGAAAAATTTGTTTCAGCAGTAATTGTTCCTGAGTTTCAACACCTTAAAGCATGGTGTATTAGAGAAGGTCATGGCTTTGGTAACAGAAGTGAAGTAATAAAAAATCCTGAAGTTATTAAGCAATTCATGAAAGAAGTTAATGAATACAATAAATTGTTTAACCAACATGAACGTATTATAAAAATTGCTATAGTACAAGATGACTGGACGGTAGATACAGGCGAACTTACTCCTACTATGAAAGTTAAAAGGAAAGTTGTAGAAGCTAAATATGAGAAAAACATAAAAAAACTTTATAATTAGTGGCACTAAGAAAACTTTGTATTACTGGGCTTTGAATTAATAATGGATGTGAATGTAAAAGTCATTCAATTGTCATTAATAGTCATTTAGCCAAGCTGTCATTGGGTTTTGTAACTTAATGACAATTTAATGAC
>JAYEOP010000201.1 GCA_034723125.1 Bacteroidota bacterium
TTCCTGGGATTCTGCCAATATTGTAAATTCAAAGAAGATAGTAAATGATAATGGCCCTGGTAATTACTTTTCTTGGGGAATTCAAATCGGAATTGATCGGAAAATCTATGTTACAAATACATATTATATTGATTGTATTGAATTTCCTAATAATGTAGATACTTTTTGTGGGTATAAAGACAGTGCAATTTATCTTTTAGGAAATCAGAGTCTACTAAATTTCCCCGACTTCCTACAATCCTACTTTTTTAAACCTGATTTTGAGGCAATAGGTACTTGCTTTAGCGATACCACGCAATTTTATTTACAGGATTCCTCACAGGTAGATTCTCTTTTTTGGATATTTGATGATAGCATAAGTGGGGCAAATAATTATTCAACATCTTGGGCACCACAGCATTATTTTTCTGATACAGGAATTTACAATGTTAACATGATTGTTTACCACGATACTTTTGCGGACACTTCAGAGCGAAAAATTCGTATCAGTCCTTATCCTTCAGCCAATTTCAGTATTAATGATAATGCACAATGCCTGGCTTCAAATTATTTTGTATTTTCAAATTCAACTTCCATTTCATCAGGCTTATGTTCTTATGAGTGGCATTTTGGAGATTCTATTAAAAGTTATGATACAAACACCAATCACGTTTATTCTTATGAAGACAGTTTTAATGTAAAAATGTATGCCCTTTCAGATTACGGTTGCGAAGATTCGGTTTCAAAAACGGTTTATGTTTTTCCGCCAAAAGCAGATTTTGAGATTACAGATTCAGCACAATGTTCTCTCGGAAATAATTTTGAGTTTATCAATAAAACAAGCAATAATTTTGGAACAATCCAATACAGTTGGCTTTTTGGTGATGGGGACACCTCAAATGTTGCCGATACCGTTTATCACTCTTATCAAACATCCGATACTTTTTCAGTAACGCTAATAGCAACTTCAAATTTTGGCTGTTCAGATACTTTAACAAAACAGCTTGTTGTAAATCAAAAACCTAACATTATTGCTCAATCATACAACGATACTTTTTGTGTAGAAGACAGCATTTCTACTTATGTTTCAGCTATTGGTACACAACCATTTATTTATCAATGGAATAAAAACGGACAATTTCTTTTAGGAGAAACTGATAGTCTGCTTAATTTTTTATCAACTTCAAGAAATGATTCAGGTATTTATCAATGTGTAGTTTCAAATTTTTGCGGAGTAGATTCAGCTAATAATATCAAATTAACTGTTTATGATGGTCCAACAATAAATTTAATTCCTGATAAAAGTACAATTATCGTTGAGACTTATATATTGTGGCAAAAATGTTTTGGAGGTTCTTCAAATGACATTGGCTATAATTTAATTCAGACAAATGATGGGAATTACTTGTTTGTGGGAAACACTAAATCAAATAATTATGATGTGTCAGGCAACCATGGTAGTCAAGATTATTGGGTTTGTAAACTAAGTGATGATAAAAATATTTTATGGCAAAAATGTTATGGAGGAACAAATTACGATAAAGGATTTGACATTCATGAATTAAGTAATAATAAATATTTTATTAGCGGTTTTTCTGCATCTACCAATGGAGATGTGAGCGGTAATAACGGAAGCTCAGATTTTTGGAATGTAATGATTGACGATGTCGGAGCTATCAATAATCAAAATTGTATTGGAGGAAGTTCATCTGAAAAAGCTATTTGTTCAGGCAAAATAAATGAGTATTCATTTGTTGTTGGTGGAGCTACAAATTCAACAAGTGGAAATTATTCAACTAATCATGGTGGTAGTGATATTTTAATTATTAAAACAGATAGATCCGGAAATATAGCTTGGCAAAAATGTATTGGAGGTTCAAAAAATGATAATTGTTATGGCATTGCTGTAGAAGGGAAATATATATATGCGGTAGGAAGTTCTAATTCTTCGGATGGTAATATAACTAAAAGCTACGGCAATATGGATATTATTGTAACAAAATTAGATACAAATGGAAATTTGATTTGGGCAAAAAATTATGGTGGGGATTTAAATGATGAAGGATTTGATATTTGCATAGTAAATGGGGGGATTACTTTTACAGGATATACTTCTTCAAATAAATATTTTATAAAGAAACCAAAAGGACAAGTTGATGTTTTTATAATTAAAATTGACCAAGGTGGCAACATTTTATGGAAAAACCGCTACGGAGGAAGAAATGTGGAAATAGGGTTTTCAATAAACAAAACAATGGATAACGGGATTCTTGTTTCCGGTTATTCAAATTCAAAAGACAAAGACATAAAAGATAACAATGGATTTGATGATAGCTGGGTGTTTAAAGTTGATAAAAACGGCAAGTTAATATGGGAAAAAAACTTAGGAGGAACATCAGGTGAAACATCTTATGAAGCTATTCAGCTAAATATCAATGAATATTTAGTTTTATCTAATACCTCTTCTTTTAATATTGATGTAAGCGGCAACCACGGTAATTTGGATGTTTGGTTAGTAAAATTAAAAGAAAAGTATAAAGTTGAAATTTGCGAACACGACAGCTTAATTTTAACAGTTAAAGCTTCAGGAGTAAAACCAATTTTTTATCAGTGGTTCAAAGATGACAATCCAATCAATGGTGCTACATCAACAAAACTTATTATCCCTAATACTGTTTTAAGCGATAGCGGAAATTACTATTGTATTGCAAGTAATATGTGCATACCTGATACTTTGGATAAAGTACATGTTACTATTCATACGGTTCCTATAGCTAATTTCATAATCAACGATTCCACTCAATGCTTAAATACAAATAAATTTGATTTTACAAACCTAACAACTTTTGGAAATTCATCAGATTTAAATTATCACTGGAACTTTGGTAACGGTTCAAGCTCAACGGATTCTAATGGACATAAAAAGTATTCCACTTTTGATACTTTTGATGTTCAGCTTATTTCAACATCTTCTTATGGTTGTGCTGATACTACTGTGAAAAAGGTATATGTTTTTGAATCACCAAAAGCAGATTTTTCTGTCAATGACAGTTCGCAGTGTTTTAATGAAAACAGTTTTCAATTTACAAACCTAACAGCATTTCAAAACCTGTTAGGTTTAAACTACAGTTGGGATTTTGGTAACGATTCAAGCTCAACGGATTCCAACGGACAAATGACCTATTTGGATTTTGATACTTTTTCAGTTCAACTTGTTTCAACTTCAAATCTCGGATGTGCCGATACGGTAACAAAATCAATTTTTGTAAACCCAAATCCAAAAACGGATTTTTCTGTAAACAATTCTGTTCAGTGCTTGAACGAAAATAGCTTTGAGTTTTTCAACCTAACAGCTTTTCAAAACCTGTTAGGTTTAAACTACAACTGGGATTTCGGCAACGGTTCAACTTCAACGGATTCCAACGAACAATTGAAATATTCAAGCTTTGATACTTTTGATGTTAAGCTTGTTGCTACTTCAACTATTGGTTGCAAAGACTCAATTACAAAAAGCGTAATCGTTAATCCTTC
>JAYEOP010000202.1 GCA_034723125.1 Bacteroidota bacterium
CAGCAGTTAGAAATAGTGATGGACAAGTCAGCTATTCAAATACAGTGTGCATAGAAACACCTTTCAATATTTTTGTTCCTACAGCTTTTACTCCTAATGGTGACGGACTTAATGATGAGGTAGTTATCAAAGGCTCTTTTATTGTTCATTTTACAATGCAAATATTTTCAAGGTGGGGAGAATTGCTATTTGAAACAGAAGATATTACAGACCGCTGGGATGGCACCTACAAAGGAGAACTTTGTCCCGAAGGAGAATACTACCTTTATATTTATTCAAGAGGCACTCTTTATCAACATGAAAAATACAAAGGAACGATTATGTTGTTAAGGAATTAGTGATGGGGAGGACTTAGAGACTTACCATTTGTTTGGCTTATTAATAATTGCTAAGTGCTTTTTTTAAACGGGACTTAATTTCTTCTTTGATATTTTGGGGATTTAATATTTCTACTTGATTACCAAAAGAAAGTATTAGTTGTTCAAACTCGTAATTTGGAATAATTTCAATTGAAATAATTAATTCGTTTTTATCATCTTTAATTTTCTTTTGAGAACCATGCAATGGTTTTGTTTTTATGTAAGGTGCTAAAGTTTGAGAAATTTTAATATCAATTTTTGTAAGTTTAGCTTTAGGAGGAATGCTCACACCAATAATATCTTCAAAATATTCTTCAAAATCGTATTTCTCATTCTCAATATATGTTTTATTAAGTTTCGAAAAGTTTTCAATTCTATCAAGAGCAAGGTTTGTAAGTTCATTGTATGAAGGATTTAAACCAAAAAGAAACCAACGATTATTATATTGCTTTATGTAATACGGATGAATTTCAAATTCTTTTTGTTCATCACTCGTAAAAAGTTTATATGATATTTTAAGAACTTCCTTGTAAATAATAGCATTGAAAAAATCGCCTAAATAATGAATTCCTTTTAAATAATCATTTGAGTCAAAACTAATTACACTTTGTGAATCTTGTTTAATGGAAATGCTTTGTTCAATTCTGGCAATTATTTCATTTATCCACTCAAATTGTGGCATACCTTTAAAACGCGAAAGTATTAGTAATGCCGATTTTATTTGCATTGCTTCAATTTCATTTAGTGGTTGATTTTTTATTGAAAATGAAATATCGTAATAGCGATAATAAACCTTTCTACCAAATCTAAGTCTTTCCAATGGTATTGACCAGCCTTGCTCACTTTCCATAAATCGTATGTCAAGAAATAATTGCCTTCTACGAATTCCTTTTTGATTTGGTTCAAGGTCTTGAATTGCCGTGTTACAGTTTTCTAATAAATCATCCCAGAAGTACATTTTGCCAGGATTTCTAAAACATTTATCCAAAGTATGATATCTTATTAGAGCGTTCTTATTAAATGACATATTGAAAGTTTTTCTATCTGTGCAATTAGACTGCACAGTGCAAATATACTTTTGTTTTTAGAATAAACGACAAAATGAAAACTTTAACTGAAAATATTGAAACAAAAGAAAGTCTTTTTAAGCAGAATATTTCAAGTGAGGATATTATTGATTGGGATTATTATCAAAAAATATTTGAAAAAGTTGAGTTTTCAAACAGCAATTTTTTTATCACAGGAAAAGCAGGAACAGGGAAGTCAACTTTTATTCGCTATTTTATAGAGCATTCTGTTAAGAAATTTATTGTACTTGCTTATACTGGGATTGCTGCTCTAAATGTTAATGGAGAAACAATAAATTCCTTTTTTCAATTTCCTTTAAAACCCTTATTACCAAATAGTTCTGACGATATAAAGGTCTTTAATAAGAACCATCCAAAGCGTTCTATTATTAAGGAATTAGAAACAATTATTATTGATGAAGTGTCAATGGTGAGGGCAGATATTATGCAGGGAATTGATTATTCTTTAAGAAAAAATACAGGCATTAATAAGCCTTTTGGAGGTAGGCAAATTATTATTGTTGGCGATTTATTTCAAATACCTCCTGTTGTTAGAAGTGGTAGTGGAGTTGAAAGTGAGATGTTTAAATCAGTTTATAAAACACCTTTTTTCTTTAGTGCATCTGCCTATAAAAATGCGAATTTTAAATTACTTGAGCTAACAAAGACGTTTAGGCACAATTATAAGGATTTTATCAAACTTCTTGACTTGATAAGAACTGCGAGTTTTACAAACAATGATATTTCTTTGCTTAATAAATCGTATAAACCATATTTTGAAAATAATATAAATAATCTTAGAATAAGTCTTGTTACCACAAATGCGATTGCATCAAGGATTAATGAGAGTTGTTTAAAAAAAGTATCAGGTCAAACAAAAGTATATCATGCAGTAGTACAACATGACTTTGCAGTGTCAAAATTCCCCACCGATTATGAGCTGAAATTGAAATGTGGTGCCCAAATTATTATGGCGAAAAATGATTATTGTGGAAGATGGGTAAATGGTAGCATTGGAAAAGTACATAGCTTATCGGATAAATGTATTGAAGTAAAATTTGAAAACAATAAAATTTATAAAGTTGAAAAATATACTTGGTACAATATAAAATACAAATGGAATAAAATAAAAAATAGAATTACAACAGAGGTATTAGGTGCATTTGAACAGTACCCAATTAAACTTGCATGGGCAATTACAATTCACAAAAGCCAAGGATTAACATTTAACAAGGTTGCAATTGACCTTGGATTTGGTGCTTTTGCTCACGGGCAACTTTATGTGGCATTGAGCAGATGCAAAACTTTGAATGGAATTGTTTTGAAAAGTAGAATAAAACCCAGTGATGTTATTTTAGATGAAAGAGTAATGAGATTTTGTGGAAATTATTAACTTGCAAAGTTATTAAAATTAAAAATATGGGACATTTAACAGGATTTGGATTAAAAAATTTTAGAGTTTTTAAAGAGAAAACATGGTTTGATTTTGCACCTATAACCGTACTTACAGGTCCAAATAATAGTGGAAAAAGTTCATTAATAAAAGCAATATTAATGCAGAAAGAAAATAAATTTACCGAACATTCTATTTTAGATAGCTTAAAATTTTCAACAGATAATAGCTTACTTGGTGATTTTAATAGTTGTATATCGGATAATAACTCAGAGAATAATGAAATTAGTTTTTATTTTCCATTTCATTTTCGATATATTCAAACTGAGTTAATATTAAGATTATCTTTTAAAGTGGTAAAAAATAATGAAAAAGTAAAATTAACATATTTTAAAGTAACTGAAAAGAAAAGTGGGAAGATAATATTTGATTTTTATGAAACGAAATCTAGGCACTGGAATGGTAAAGTAAATTTTATTTATATTAAAAATGAAATCAATAATTCATTGAAAGAAGGATTCAAAATAAGAAAAAAGGATGAAAGACTAAACCGGATACTTATAGATATGGAAGACGATAATAATAGTAATTATTTTTCAGAAAAGGAATTGCTTGATGAGAATGATATAAAAGGGGCTTATTTTCAGGAGATATTCCCTCTTCCAAAAAAGGACATTCTTTTTTGAAAG
>JAYEOP010000203.1 GCA_034723125.1 Bacteroidota bacterium
TCTAATTATTTCGGAATATAATTACAAAAGTTCTGCAAAACAGAAATTTGATGAAATATTTACTTTCTCAAAAAAACAACTTGGTTCAAATTTTTTACACAATCTTTTGATGTATAATTATACTGAAAAGAAAGGTTTATTAAAATGGTAATTTATGAAATTTAAAATCCACCGTGGAACAAAAGAAATAGGTGGTTCTTGTGTTGAAGTCTGGACTGAAAACACTAGAATATTGCTTGATTTTGGTATGCCATTAGTTGAAAAAGATGGAAAAGAATTTGACTTTGGCAAATACAAAGCTTTGGAACCAAGTGAATTAGTTGAAAAAAGAGTTTTGCCAAATATCAAAGGGCTTTATGACAATTCAGATAGTTTGATTGACGGTGTAATCATTTCTCATCCACATCAAGACCATTACGGATTAGCAAATTTTATAAACGATGATGTTCAATATTATTTAGGTGAAGCAACTCATAAAATAATTGAACTCAATAATTTATTTACACCGCAAGAAATCCATTTAAAAAACACGATCTATTTTGAAAAAGAAAAGACTTTTAAAATAGGAGATATTTCTGTTACACCATATTGGGCTGACCATTCTGCATTTGATGCTTATTCATTTTTAGTTGAAGCAAACGGGAAAAGTCTGTTTTATTCTGGAGACTTTCGTTCTCACGGAAGAAAAGCAAAAGCATTTTATTGGTTTACACACAATGCACCGCAAAATGTTGATTATTTACTTCTTGAAGGCACAACAATTAACAGAGATAACAAGCCTTTTAAAACCGAGACTGAAATTGAAAATGAATTAGTTGAAGAATTTAAACAGCAAGGAAAAATAAACTTAATTTATACTTCTGGTCAGAATATTGACAGATTAACATCAATTTATAGGGCTTGTAAACGGACTGGAAAAATATTTGTTGTCGATGTTTATGTAGCCAAAGTTTTGAAAGAATTATCAAAATTTGCGAGAATTCCATATCCATCAGAAGACTTTGAAAATTTAAAAGTAATGTTTCCATATTTCACAAGCAGAAGATTGACAAATGAAGGGAATGAAGAAATCTTGTATCAATTCAAGAATTATAAAATCACAAAAAAAGAAATTAGCAACCAATCAGAAAAAATTGTAATGGTTGTAAGACCTTCAATGCAAAAAGATTTGGAACATATTAACGGAATTGATGGCGGAAACTTGATTTATTCAATGTGGGAAGGATATTTAAAGAAATCTGCCACAATGAAATTTGTTGACTATCTGAAAAATAGAAAGTTCACATTAAAAAAAATTCATACAAGCGGACATGCTGATACGAAGACTTTGAAAAAAATGGTTGAAGCGATTAAACCGAAAAACATAGTTCCAATTCACACGTTTGAAGGGGCTAAATATAAGGACATATTTAACGAAACAATTGTCGAATTAAAGGACGAAGAAATAAGAGAAATATAAACAGAAATGAAAAAAAACACCCTACACACGCAATATAAAAAATTGAGCGAAAAGTGGTAAATATGAACGTATTAACATTAAATAACCATCGTAGTAAATTGAAAGATAAGTGTTTTATAAAAGCCTAAAATTTCATATTGTCACCGTTGTAGGGCATTCCCCACATCAGAGGAACCGATTAATTCCTATTGCTAACGTAAAAAAAGTGCTTCGTAGTAAAATTTCTGCTAAATTCTAAATTTATTAATATTAGTAACAACAGGAATGATAATTTTATCAATGCATATAGGTTTTTTGGGTGCCGTAAAATAAATTGAAAGAATATTTGCATTAAGCGAAACACTTTCGTACCTTTGACGTTGGTAACGTAAAGGGTTTGTATGATAGTTTCATTTGCTTCAAAAGTAACAGAAAAAATATGGCAAGGAGAAAGAGTTAAAAATCTTCCTGTTGAAATACAGCAAATAGGACGAAGGAAACTAAGAATGTTAAATAACTCACGTAATGTGACTGATTTAAGAATTCCACCATCAAACCGATTAGAAAAATTGAAAGGAAATAAAAAGGATTTTTACAGTATTCGAATAAATAATCAATGGAGAATAATCTTCAAATGGAAAAATAATCATTCTCTTGAAGTTGAAATGCTTGATTATCATTAAAAAAAAAGGAGAAAATATGGAGAAATTAATGAATATACATCCAGGAGAAATACTTTTAGAGGAATTTATGTTGCCTTACAAATTGACAGCATATAGGTTGGCTAAAAGTTTAGAAATTCCACAAACAAGAATTTCTCAAATAATAAAAGGAAAAAGAAGAATTACAGCAGATACCGCTTTAAGACTAAGTTCATTTTTCGGAAATACTGCTAAATTTTGGCTTGGAATTCAAAATGATTATGACATTGAGGAAGAAAAAAATGTTCATACAGAAATGTTTAAAAGAATAAGCAGTTTAAGAAAAAAGGTGATAAATGCTCCCCAACAATGTGTGTAAAAAATAGCGATTTCCTGCATAACTCAACAGCACAGCTCATTTCGGGCTCCGCTAAATCTACCGATTTGACTATTTTAAGTTGTAGTAAATTTGGCTCATTGAGTTATCGAAATGAAATCGCTTTTTATTTCGCTAGATTTTCATACACGTGTCGTTATGTGGGAATTTAAAAAAGAGTGATATGAAATCAATTATTTTACTAATTCTGACAATAATGGCTACTTCACCAATATTTGCTCAAAATATTTCAATCGGTGGAGAGGTAGGATTTATATCTTCAATTAATACAGATTTTAAAGTGACCGATTTTGAAAATAGGAGAAATACCTATTATGTCGGATTAAACTTGAACTACAATTACACTCAAAAGATAACATTTGTATCTGGACTTCATTATTTACAACAAGGTTATAAGCACAAGACTTGTTATATTTTTGAGGAAGGGGTAAAGAATGAATTAGTTGGAAAATTAGATTATATTCTTTTACCTATATCCATTAATTTGAACCTTGGGAAGTCAAACAGATTAATAACAACAATAGGTGTATATGGCGGAAGAAATGTAAATGCAGTTCAAGATTACCCTGAACCTATTGGTGGATGCGAAATTTATTACCCAAGTGACATTTCAAATGTAACAAGTAAACTTATTTTTGGGGGCTTAGTTGGTATGGGATTAAAAATATACGAGAGTGAAAAAATAGTATTAAAATCAATGTTGAAATATTATCAAGGATTAAGCAATTCAATGAGTAACAATCACTCTTATGATATTGTCTGGAAGGACAAATATAGCTCTTTGTTGATGACAGTTACTTTAGATTATAAACTATAAAATCGCCACATAACAATGTATGAAAATAATAGCCGAAATGGTAGTAAATTCAAGGTTTGTAGCCAGCATAAAATTTAGTTCCGAATCGGCTACTATTCTTTTACTAAACTGTTGTAGCCATTGCAAAAACGACAACATGCTAGGTGGTAAAATAATTTTTATATGAAATTGTTTTTAACAGACACTCTCAACAAGGAATTATT
>JAYEOP010000204.1 GCA_034723125.1 Bacteroidota bacterium
AGGAAAACGAAATAACGATGAAATTAATAGAATTGAAGAATAAACAACGAAACGCCAATCGAGTAGGCGGCTGACGGAGTAATCTCCGCCAGTATTCCTTCGTTAAAACTACGGCTAACAAAGTGCAGCTCTCACAATTTATCCCGCCCCTTTTGGTCGGAACATAAACCAAGCGGGTCTTACCTAAAGTATTCGGCACAGGCTGTACTTGGCGGTTCATTAGATAAAATATACAAGCAACTTAAAGAAATTGAAAGCTTCAAGCAAAAAATAGATGAATTATTGGCAGAAGGCTACAACCCTGTATTAGATGATGGCGTGGGTAAAAACAAGCACCGCTACAAAAGAAAAAGATGATCGCCTACGAGGTGCTAAATAAAGGGCAATTAAAGAAATATTTTAATGCAGATTGGTAAAGAAAAATACTGAGTATATGTCGTAAATATATGCTATATTTGCGACAAATTACAATTACATAAATAATGAAAAGTATTGAATTACATATAATTGAAAAAATTAAAAAAGCGAAGGGGGGCTCGCTATTTTTTGTTGATGATTTCTTGCGTTTTGGTAATTCAAAAGCCATAAGTAAAGCATTAGAGCGATTGGTTAAAAAAGGAAATATATCTCGGGTAGCCAGAGGAATATATTCCCGTTTAGAAAAAGACCCTTTACTTGGTCCGGTTAAGCCTAGTACCGAAGCTGTGGCCAAGGCTATAGCAAAACGTGATAAGGCACGAATAATCCCCACCGGAACTCTGGCTTTAAATGCCTTGGGCTTATCTACTCAGTTACCCATGAATATTATTTATCTAACCGATGGTGCAGCAAGAAAGATTACGCTTGGCAAACGAAAAATTATATTCAAAAAAACAGTGCCAAAGAACCTTTCTGCTATAGGGAAAATTAGCAGCTTGGTAATTCATGCTCTCAAAGAAATAGGGAAAGATAAGGTAAAGGAGGAGGAGGTGGAGATTATTTTAGAACAACTAAAAAAGGAAGATCCGTATAGGTTGGAACATGATATTCGATTAGCCCCAGAGTGGATTCGAGTTATTATGCGTCAGGCTATGGCAATAAACAGTTTAAAATGATTATCTAATGCATAAATGGTATAAGGTAGCTAAGGAGACAAAAGTAAATGCTTATAATCAAATAGCAGAATCAACTGGTATGTCACCGTTTGCCGTTGAAAAAGATTGGTGGGTAGTACAAGCCTTATCCATTATTTTTGAACTTGAAATTGGTAAAGCATTAGTTTTTAAAGGAGGAACTTCACTAAGTAAAGTCTGGGGTTTAATTAGCAGGTTTTCCGAAGATATTGATTTGGCAGTAGATCGTTCTTTTTTTGGCTATGAGGGGGAGCTCTCAAAGAGTCAGAGAACCAAATTAAGGAAAGACAGTAGCGAATACATCACTGAATCATTATTCCCTGAATTGCAAGAAGTATTCAAGCAAAAAGAATTAGATGATATTGAATTTAAATTAGTGGAGGCAGTATCTAGTGATCAAGATCCTCGTATTATTGAAATCTACTATCCCCATGTAATAGAGGCACCAGGGTATTTAGCGCCACGGGTTCAATTGGAAATAGGAAGCAGGTCCTTAATAGAGCCTTTTAGCGTTCAGAAAATAAAGTCTTTAGTTGATGAGCATTTTTCATCAAAAGAATTTGCACAAAAAAAGGTAAGTATACCAACTGTTATTCCTGAAAGAACATTTTTGAAAAAAATATTCCTTTTACACGAAGAGTTTCATCGCCCTCCAGAAAAAATTAGAGTGGATCGTTTAAGCCGACATTTATATGATGTCTACCAAATATCACAAACTAAGATTGCTGATAGTGCTATAAATGATCAAAAACTATATGAAACTATTGTTAAGCATAGACATCGCTATACCAAAGTGGGAGGAGTCGATTATAATCTACATCAACCACAAACGATTAACCCAATACCTCTTGAAGAATTCAAAAAGTCATGGAAGAAGGATTATCAAACCATGCAAGAACAAATGATATATGGTGATTCCCCATCCTTTGAGGAAATGATTGCTGGTATTCAATCATTGGTTGAGAAAATAAATAAATTGGAATGGGTAATGGATAATAAGTTCCCCATTCCAAATAACGATTAATGCAAATAAAATGATAGACAACTGGTTTAAAAAAGATATAGATAAAATTTTAGGCACTCATTCCATTGCTGTATTTGTGGATGAATCTACGGAGGCTTCTTTTTTATTGGAGAAGTTAGAAAATGAAACTACCATTTATAAAGTGGCAAATGAAGTAGAAGAACTGAAAGCCAAATACGAGATAGAAAAAACAAGAGATAATGGAGATAAGTTTATAATCTACACGACTACACCGAAAAACAACTTGAAATTTGTACGTGAATACTGCGAAACGAACGATTGTGTAGAAATTAAATATTTGGATCATTACATCAAGAAAAAAGTAAGTCAGCACCTAAACTTAAATATCAACCTGCCCAAAGAAGAATTGATTTCAGTAGCAAAGGTAGGTGTGGGTAAAGATCAAACTTATTGGATGGATTTAAGCCATAAAGGAACATCTGAAATTTTTGATTTAAAGAAAGAGCTACTCCCCTTCTTGGATAATCCCAAAGCTTTTGTCAAGAAATTCTAGCAAAAATAAACCTAAAAAAAGCAAATTATTTTTGAGCAAAGCAGAAATGTCCTTATATTTGACAAAAATTTAATCGGTGGTTAGGGTTATTAGTCAGACTGTTGTTAGCACACAGGCAAGAAAAAAGAAATACTACTAAACAAAAATTAATTGTATCTTTGTAAATAGTTAATTATAAAATGAATGAATCATGAATGCTGATACTGTAAAAATTGAACTTATTGATTGGATTGCTACTTTAAGTGACGAATATTCAATTAGCAAAATATTATCATTGAAAAAAGAATTAAGTGCGACTTCCAAGACAAAGGCTAAAATTTTTGGTTCAGGAAAACATCTTTTTGAATTTATTTCTGATGACTTTAATGAACCAGTTGCTGATTTTAATGAATATCAATAATGAATTATTTAATTGACACGCATATTCTCCTCTGGTACATTGTAGGTGATAAAAGAATTAAGAAAGACACGAAAACAATAATTGAAGAAAAGAGTAATACAATTTACATCAGCAATGCTAGTCTTTGGGAAATTGCAATAAAAGTAAGCATCGGAAAACTTAAACTAAAAGGTAGTTTAATAGACTTAAAAATCTTTCTCAAAGAAAATGGTTTTATCATCCTTGAATTTGACTTTGAAGATTTAGAAACTTTACTTACACTTCCTTTTCATCACCAAGATCCATTTGACAGAATGATAATTTCTCAAGTTCAAACAAAATCTTTAGAAATTATCACAAATGACGGAATCATCAATAAGTATTTCGCAAATTAACTACGTGTGCTAATCCAGTAGGCGGCTGATATTCCTTCGTTAAAACTACGGCTAACAAAGT
>JAYEOP010000205.1 GCA_034723125.1 Bacteroidota bacterium
TAATTAATAAGAATAAGAATATAAAATTTAATTTTTTCATAAAAATAAAAAACAGTAAAAATTTTTATTACTATTGTTTTATTAATTCCGTTAATTCTTTTTTAAGTTGTTCTATCTCTTGAGTTTGACACTTTAACACCTATTTTAGTCTATTTTTAAAACTTACCCCTTATGTTTATTGACTTTTCTGTTTGATTTTGAAAAATAGGCGTAGTGCGAAAATATTTTTTTATTCCAAATTTTGTTTATATTTTTGTGCCATGGCATTTTTAAGAGCAGAACAAAAAAAATCTGGTATTTACTTACGTATCGTCCAGTCGTACAAGATTGATGGTAAACCAAAACACAAAACAGTTCATTCCCTTGGTAAAGTGGAAGATTATTCAGCGGACCAATTAGAAAGAATCGCCAAAAAGTTAGTTGAACTGGCAGGTCGAAGTATTGATGCTATTTTTGGTGATTCGTTTCATGAATTAGGTAGATACAATTATGGATACGCTTTGGTAACTCAAAATTTATGGAATAGATACAATTTTGATAAACTTATCAAAATTATTAATAACAGAAGTAAAATAAAATTTGATTGGCAAGAAGTACTTCAGTTAATGATAGCAGAAAGAATTAATGACCCTTGTTCAAAATTGCAAACTCATTTCAATCAAACTGAATATATTGGATTTAGAAAAGATGAGATTCCTTTACATCATTTCTACAGAACTTTAGATGTTTTGAGTAAAGAAGAAAAATTTATAAAAAAACATATTTTCACACATGTATGTATTAACTGAAAACTCCCCACTCTATTAATCGAAAAGTATCCACCTAAAAAAGTTTAACTACCTTAGTTTTTTTTTATAAAAACGAGGTAAAAAATGATAACAATGGTAGATAAAAATTCGATATTAATAATGTATTATCGTGATGGAGAAAGTAAAAGTTTCATTTCACGAGAATTAAAATTAAGTCGCAAAACTGTTCGTAAATATATAGACGAACATGAGCGAAAATCAGGTTCACTTAAACTATCTGAGCATTTAGAAAAAGGTATGTCAAGTTGTCCAAAGTATGATGTTTCAAGCCGATCAAAAGTTAAGCTGACACGTGATATTGAAGAGGCAGTAAATTCTTGCATAGAAAAAAACCGACAAAAAATAAATCAAGGACTTCGCAAGCAAATCATGAAGAAAATAGATATTCACGAATATTTATTGTCAAAAGGTTATGAAGTTGGTTACACCACAATTTGCAATTATATAAGAGGAAAAGAATGCTTAGGAAAAGAGAGTTTTATAAAACAAATTTATAAACCTGGGAAAGTTTGCGAGTTTGATTGGGGCGATGTAAAATTATTTATAGACGGTAAATTGCAAACCTTTAATATGGCAGTTTTTACCAGTGCTTATAATAATTATCGTTGGGCGAAGTTGTTTTATCGTCAGGATACTTTAGCCTTTAGCCAGAGTCATATAGATTTTTTTTCACATTTAGAAGGAGTTCACAAAGAACTTGTTTATGATAATATGCGGGTAGCGATAGCAAAATTTGTTGGGCGAACAGAAAAAAAACCAACAGAAGCCTTATTGGAACTTTCAAATTATTACAAATTTGGATTTCGTTTTTGTAACATCCGTAAAGGAAATGAAAAGGGACATGTTGAAAAAAGCGTTGAATATATCCGCAGAAAATCGTTTTGTATTAAAGATGAATTTTCCGACATAGCAGAAGCTAACAAACATTTGCAAGAAAGTTGTGATAAATTAAATAATTCAGCTCAGAAATTATTAAAAGACAGAACAGCAAACGAACTTTTTGAGATAGAGAAACCATATCTATATGAGAGCAAAATTCCCTATAAATGTTTTAAAGATGAATATTCAAAAGTTGATAAATATTCTACAATTATACTTTATGGCAATCGATATTCAGTGCCCGATTTTCTTGTAGGAAAATTACTTGATGTAAAAGTTTTTGCAGAAAAAATAGATGTTTATTATAATACAGAATTGATTTGTAGTCATGCCCGAAATTATGGGGCACACACCTGGTCTTTAGATATAAATCATTACCTAACAACATTATTCCGAAAACCCGGAGCATTAAAAGGCTCTATGGCTTTTTCTCAATTAAGCAGCCAGATTAAAAATATTTATAAAGAATATTTTATAGATGAAAGTAAAGATTTTATAGAATTATTGCAATACTGCAAAAACAATGAAATTAGTTTTGAGACGATAGAAAAAGCAATAAAAAGAGTAAAACAAATAACGCCTTCAGACATCACTAAAGACAAAGTGTTGGCTGTTATGAATAAAGAAAAAGAGCCTGTTAAAGAAGAAAAAACAGACAATGAAATTTACCATCATTCACAGGCTATGCTAAAAGAATTAAACATTTTATTTAATTAAAAAAAAGAAAAATGGAATCAATAAATGATAATATAAAAACATTAACATTAGAAATAGGCTTGCCTGGTGTCCGACAGAATTTTGAACTTCTTCTTGATGAATTTAAAGACAAAAACAAAAGCTATGATCAATTTTTACACAAGCTCTTAGAATTGGAATTTATATCACGTACAAAGAGCCGAAAAGCATCAAGAATAAGACAAGCCGGGTTTCCTTACAAAAAATATCTTGACGAATTAAAATTAGAAGAACTTCCCGCTGATGCAAAAACAAAATTACAGGAACTCGAAACCCTTGATTTTATAAAACATGGAAGGAACATAATTTTTGCAGGTAATCCAGGAACAGGCAAAACTCATATAGCAATAGGTTTAGGTGTAAAAGCATGTTTAAACGATTACAAGGTGCATTTTACAACAGTTCCGCGTCTTATAACCCAGATAAAAGAAAGCCGTTCAGAAAGAACTTTAAGGCAATTTGAAAATCGTTTTGAAAAATATGATTTAGTAATTTGTGATGAATTTGGATATATTTCATTTGACAAAGAGGGAGCAGAATTATTATTTTCTCACCTTTCATTACGAGCCGGAATAAAATCAACAATCATAACAACCAATCTATCTTTTGACCGTTGGAGTGAAATATTTGGTGATACAGTATTGACAGCCGCAATGGTTGACAGACTTACTCATAAGGCTCATATTGTAAACATGAATGGAAAATCATATAGAACAAAAGAAACATTACAATACTTAAACAAAACTTTATAAGCATGGATGAAAAAATAAAAAAATGGAGAAGGTCAAAAATCAGACCGCCAAGCTTTGGATTGCTTTTTAAAAAGCAATCCAAAGCTTGAACAAAATACTAACAACTACTTTTAAAAATTAGTTGTATTTTTGTACTTTTAACTGGATACTTTTCGATTAATACTACTGGTACTTTTTGAATTAATGCATACAAATTGGTTGATTTAAGTAGGAGCAAAGAATTGTTGCCCCAATAAAGAAAAGAGATAAGACGAAGCCAAGTACCTGTCCTCTATTAGACCTTTTAATATCAGAATTCACGAGTTTGGTA
>JAYEOP010000206.1 GCA_034723125.1 Bacteroidota bacterium
AAAAAACCACCTTTAAAGATAAATCAGAAGAAGTTTTAAAAAAACCACCGAAAATTAAAATGATAACAGTCTTGTATGATAATGGGACTTATGAGAGTATGAGTGGGGAATAGTCCTTAGTGAGCAAGATACAGGATACAGGATACAGGATGCAGGATGCAAGATGCAAGATACAGGATGCAGGATGCAGGATGCAAGATACAGGATGCAAGATACAGGATGCAAGATACAGGATGTGCTTGCCTGAATAGGGTTGACTCACCTCTCACTTCTCACCTCTCACTTCTCACTTCTCACTTCTCACTTCTCACCTCTCACCTCTCATCTCTCACCTCTCAATTCTCAACTCTCAATCCCTCTTCCCTTACTTGCTTCATAAAAGAAAATACCTGCCGCAACAGAAACGTTTAAGGAATCTAAGCTACCTTTTTTAGGAATTAGTGTTGTTTTGTCGGAAATATTTAAAAGTCCTGATGAAATGCCTGTATCTTCTGCTCCTAAAATAATGGCAGTTGGTAATAAAAAATCAATTTCAGATAAACTGATATTTGCTTTTTCTGATGCAGAAACTATTTGTAATCCGCTTTCTTTTAAGAATTTACAGCTTTCAACAAGATTTTTTTCCATGCAAACATTCATCTTTAATAATGCTCCTGAGGATGTTTTAATAGCAATATCGTTAATTTCAGCCGAGCCTTTTTCAGGAATTAGAATTCCATTAATACCGAGAAATTTAGCACTACGGACAATTGCACCAAAATTTCTAACATCAGAAATCCTGTCTAAAATAGCAATTAAAGGTGTTTCTCCCTGTTCATATAAAAATGGTATGAGTTCTTTTAAATCAATAAATTCAATAGGAGAGCTAAGTGCTATAATTCCCTGATTGTTACCACTTAATTTGTTTAACTTTTCTTTAGGAACATATTGAATATTGATCGACAGCCGTTTAAATTCTATTATTAATTTCGCAAGAGTTTCACTCTTTAATCCTCGTTGAATTAATACTTTTTTTAATTGATGTCCTGAATCTAATGCTTCTTCAATTGCGTGAAAACCTTTTATGATGTCTTTTCGTTTTGCCATTTATTATTTTTAAAGAATATACTAACTCATTATAAAAATTTATTCAAATTTGAGGAAAATTTATTGAACCTTTATGATTAATTATCAATCTTTTTATGAAAATTGGAATTATTAGCGATACACACAATTATCTTTGTGAGATTACAAAAAAACATTTGAAAGAATGTGATGAAATATGGCATGCTGGAGATATTGGAAGCATTGAACTATTTGATGAACTGGAAAAAATAACTAAAGTAAGAGCTGTGTATGGAAATATTGATTCTAATGAATTGAGAATAACAATCCCTGAACATCAACGCTTTACTATTGAAGGCTTTTCTGTTTGGATGACCCATATAGGTGGTTATCCGGGGAAATACGATAGAAGAATTATAAATGAAATTAAAATTAACCCTCCTGATATTTTTATTTCAGGACATTCTCATATTTTAAAAATAATACCTGACAACAAACTTAATTTATTGCACATAAATCCCGGAGCAGTAGGGAGAAGTGGTTTGCACAAGGTCAGAACAATAGTAATTATGGAACTAAAAAATAAAAAAATTAATGATATGAAAGTTGTTGAATTAAGTAGGAGATAAGGTTAAGGGTACTATAATATATGAGTAGTTTTGCCAATCACTAATGCTTACTGATTTATTCCAAAAAAGATTATATTTGTAAAGAAATAAAATTGCAAAATTATGAAGAAATTTAAAAGTATTGCATCAATATTAGTTTTGATGATTGTTTTTACTACAACTTTATTTGCTCAGCAAAATAAAGATATTGTTGGCATTTGGCAAGGAAAATTAAACATTAACGGTGTTGAATTACGATTGATTTTTCACATTTCTGAAAGTGAGAGTGGTGAGTTAAGTGCAACATTGGATAGCCCTGATCAGGGAGCAAAGGATATTCCTCTTGATAAGGTTGTTTATGAAAACAAAAAGATAAAAATTACATCAGCAGCAATGTTGGCTACTTACACAGGAACAGTGGATACCGATAGTTTAAAAATTACAGGAACATGGGAGCAAAGCACTATGGAGCTACCTTTGAATCTTGAAAAGATAGATGAAATACCTAAACTTAATCGTCCTCAAGAGCCAAAACCTCCTTATCAGTATTTTGAAGAAGAAGTTAAATTTATTAATGAAAAAGATAATATTACACTTGCCGGAACATTAACTTATCCTAAAGAAGGAAATAATTTTATAGCGGTAGTACTTATTTCAGGCTCTGGAGCACAAAATAGGGATGAAGAACTATTTGAGCATAAACCATTTAAAGTAATTGCTGATTATTTAACACTTAAGGGAATTGCTGTTTTACGCTTTGATGATAGAGGTGCAGGAAAATCAGGAGGTAGTTTTTCAGGTTCCACAACTGAAGATTTTGCAAATGATGTAGAAGCGGCTGTTGATTACTTAAATACTATGGATTTTATTGATAAAAATAAAATAGGATTGATAGGGCATAGCGAAGGTGGAGTTATAGCTCCTTTGCTTGCATCACGTTCCGATAAAATTGATTTTATTGTAATGATGGCAGGTTTGGGTACAAAAGGAAATACACTTTTAATCGACCAAACAAAATTGATATTGGAAAAATCAGGAATGGAAGAAAAATTTGTAAATGATATTGTTGAGATAAACAGTGGACTTTATGAAATTGTTTTACAAGGCTATGATAATGAGAAAGCTGAAAAGGAAATAAGAGAATTTTATAAAACAATATCAAAGAAATATTCATCTGATGAAAAGACGAACAGAGGTTTAAATGAACAAAATATTGATGCTACTATAAAACAACTGCTAAGTCCGTGGTTTAAGTATTTTCTAGCTTATAATCCCGAAACTGTTTTATCAAAAGTAAAATGTCCGATTTTAGCAATCAACGGGACTAATGATCTTCAAGTTCCTGCGGATAAAAATCTTGAAGGAATAAAAAGTGCTGTTGAAAAGGGCGGTAATAAAAATTTGACAATAAAGAAATTTGAAGGATTAAATCATTTGTTTCAAACATCCGAAAGTGGTTTGCCAAGTGAATATGGAAAAATTGAAGAAACTATTTCTGTTGGGGTTTTGGAGTATTTGGGGGAATGGATTGGGGAATTGTAGAGATAAGTTCTCAGTCTCCAGTAAGCAGTCTCCAGTAAGCAGTCTCCAGTCCGCAGTTCCTCAATCGCGATGCGATATAACCAATTATCTAACTGGATAGATCTTCACGACAAACAGAAGGCGTGTAGTCAAAAACAGTCCTCAATCTTCAGTAGGTAGCCAAATTACCAATCCTGAAATTTCCAATATAATAATTTGAGTTTTTACCTTATAATTTCTCCTCAAGGAGAAAAAACAAAAGAGGTAAAAAAGAAGAAAAAACTCAAATTATGGATT
>JAYEOP010000207.1 GCA_034723125.1 Bacteroidota bacterium
ACCAAATAAACAACTTAATGACAATTAAATGACAGCGAAGCAAATGACCACTAAATGACTATTGAAACAAATCACCAAATAAACAAATAAACAATTCTTTCATCAGATTGCTTCAGTCATACTTCCTTCGCAATGACGGTATAGTGGAGCTCAAATAAACAAATCACCAAATAAACAGATAACAAAATAAACAATTCTTCTTAGTGTTCTTTGCGTGAAATTACTTCTACACATCAGAAACCTCCTTTGTAATGGCGATAAAAAAAATCATTCGTTAAATTTGTGTAATTCGATGAAAAAAAATAAAATAACTTGCTATTTTTTTCCAACTTTCTGTGGTGATTTAACCATTGAAAAAATATTTGTCTTCATATATCAATTAAGCAATTGCAATTTTATATTTTTGCAAATATTTAAATATTCATCATTTGCAAGTTATTGACAATAAATGAAAATATCAGCATCAATATATTCAAGTAAAGAAAGCGAAAGGGAAGGTTTGATAAAAATGTTTGATGAACATAATATCGATTCTTTTCATGTGGATTGCAATGATGATATTGGTGTTTTTGATGATATTAAAGAAATTCGAAAATTAAGTTCCACACCTTTCGACCTTCATATTATTTCCTCTGAGCCTGAAAAATTTTATCCACTCATTGCCAAGTACAATATCGAATATGTTACTTTTCAGTATGAAGAATTAAAAAATTCAATTGATATTCCTGACTATGTAAAAGCTGAATGTGGATTAGCAATAGTTACTGAAACAGATATTAGTGTTTTTGATAAATATCATGATAAATTTTCCCATATTCTATTTATGGCAACAACTCCGGGCAAAAGCGGAGGTAGTTTTAATAAAGAAAATTTTCAAAAGATATCACGTTTCAAACAAAAATATCCTAAGAAAAAAATTCATATTGACGGTGGCGTTAATGCTGAACTATCTTTCATTTTTAGAAATGTAGGTGTTAATCTTATTGTTGTGGGTTCATATCTTTTTAAGTCAAATTACATTGGAGCATCTTTGCTTAACTTAAAAAGTGATAACATAAAATCTCATTATCTCGTTAAAGATTTTATGAAAAAAACTAATCTTCCATTAATGATAGATTCAGGAAATAGTTTTTTAGATGTTCTTAAAGCAATTGAAAAATATAATTTAGGATTTATAATTATTACAAACTCCGACAACAAAATGCTTGGCATTATTACAAATGCTGATATCAGGCGTGGAATGATAAAATATTTTGATGAAATTGATAAAGTAACAATCAAAGATATTATAAATTCTAATCCTGTTTTCATTTATGAAAATAAAACAGTTAGCGATTTACTGCAATTAGCAAATAGTATAAATTTCCCACTTTTGTACCTTCCTGTTACAGACAAAAACAAAAAAGTGGTAGGTACACTTTCATTTAACAAATTAATTCAAAGTGAATTATGATAATACATTTAACAAAAAATATTGACGAAACAAAAGCAGAAGATATTGCAAAAAATTCTAAATCAATTCTGATAAAAAAAGAAAATAAGTTTGTTTTAGTCAGTTCATCAAAAGTAACCAAAGTTCCCGAAAATATAAAAGAGTATGTTGAAGATAGCTATATTTTTGAAAACGACATTCAACTTGCTAGCCAAAATTATTTTGAGAAAAAACGCGAAATAAAAGTTGGCAACACTATTTTTGGTGGAGAAAGCAACAATACTGTTGTAATAACCGGTCCATGCTCCGTTGAATCGGAAGAACAAATTGAAAAATCAGTACAACTGTTAAAAAGTTTAGGACTTACAACTCTGCGTGCAGGAAGTTTTAAACCCAGAACATCTCCTTATTCATTTCAGGGTATGGGACTTGAAGGATTGAAATTATTAGCAAAAATCAGAGATAAACACAATTTAAATATCGTTACTGAAGTTCGTGATGCATCTCATATTGACCAAGTTATTGAATATGCAGATGTTGTTCAAATAGGAGCAAAAGCAATGTACGACCAAGGTATTTTACGAAAATGTGGAAAAAGCAATAAGGCAATTTTATTAAAACGCGGCTTTGGAGCAACATTGCAAGAATTTGTTCAAGCAGCAGAATTTGTTCTTTCCGGGGGTAATGAAAATGTTATGCTTTGCGAAAGAGGAATTCGTACTTTTGAAGACAAAACACGCTTTACCCTTGACCTTTGTGGCGTTTCATTTTTGAAAGAGCATACAAATTTACCTGTAATTCTTGACCCTAGCCATGCTATGGGCTATGCCTATGGAGTTCCCGACCTTGCAAGAGCATGTGTTGCAATGGGAGTTGACGGCCTTTTAATTGAAACACATCCGAATCCTTCAGAAGCAAAATCTGATGCAGCTCAACAATTAAATCATCAAGAATTTACTGATCTCTTTCACAGCTTAACTCCTATCGCAAAAGCAATAGGTAAAAACATTTTATAAGAAATATTATCATGAATTACTTTAAAAGAAACATTAAATACCTGAAAAAGAAACATAATATTTCAATAAATAAAATAGCGGAAACAGCAAAAAAAGAGATTATTTATATTGAACAATGTGAACGAGGAATAACTGCTCCCGATGCTGATACCCTAATTGCTTTTAGTACAATATTCAATATTTCAATTGATAAACTTATAAAAACTAATATCAGTGA
This sequence comes from Bacteroidota bacterium, assembly GCA_034723125.1. Taxonomy (NCBI): domain Bacteria; kingdom Pseudomonadati; phylum Bacteroidota; species Bacteroidota bacterium. Next base: position 2,666 of record JAYEOP010000207.1, read on the forward strand.
ATCTGAAAATCTCATAAAAAATAAAGACATAAAATTACTTGTTTGCGATATTGATGGCGTTTTAACTGACGGAGGAATGTACTACACTGAAAATGGTGATGAGATGAAAAAGTTTAACACAAAAGACGGTATGGCATTGCTTAACATCAAAGAAAAAGGAATAAAAACCGCACTTTTAAGCTCAGGCTTTAAAGCCAATATCGGTACCAATAGGGCAAAAACACTTAAAACTGATTTTGTTTATATTGGTAGGGACGCAAAACTCGGTATTCTTAAAAAATGGTGCAAGGAACTTGATATTGAGCTTTCGAATGTTGCATACCTTGGTGATGATGTTAATGACTTGGAAATAATCAAAGAGGTTGGTATTTCTGCATGTCCTGCAAATGCTATTTTGGAAGTAAAAAACTCAGTAAATATAATTCTTTACAGAAATGGTGGTGATGCTTGTGTAAGGGAGTTTGTTGATGGGTATTTTTAATTTTATTTGCTACAAATACACGAACTAATTGATTAGTGAATGTGTGTTTTAAAATAAAAACAAAGCAGTTTTAAAAATTAATGTTCAAACTCATTTTAATTAGTGCCTCTAAGAAAACGCCTTTGCTTTTAATTCTTGTTCTACTCTGGAAATACCATATTTTTGTGCTATATTTTTCCAATTTTTCACACTGCTTTTAACAACATCAATTATTTGTTTTGCTTTTGCTGTATCAAGATGAAAATATTCGTGTACTTCCATTGCCAATTCTAAGCTCAAAGCATTATCATTTTCTGAAATATTTAATTTCAAAGCTGTTCC
>JAYEOP010000208.1 GCA_034723125.1 Bacteroidota bacterium
TAAATCTGAAACAAAAATTCAATCTATTAATTTATATAATTCCTTAGGTAAATTAGTTTTAGAAATTCAGGATTTAAGTGCAAAAAATTATGAATTGAACAAGCAAGTAAAAGGAATTTACTTTTTGAGAATTGGACTAATTGATGGAAATAAAATTATAGAAAAAATTGTTTTCGAATAAAAAAAAATTATAATTATGAAAAAGCAAAATTTAATATTGATAGCATTGTTAATAAGTATGTTTTTTATAAGCAAGCCAGCAAAGTCAAATATAATGGGTTCAGACTTGACTTGGACATGCATAGGTCAGGACAGCTTCTTAGTAAAATTAACGCTTTACAGAGATTGCAATGGAAGTAGTTTTGGAAATGTTAATGTTTACATTAAATGCAATACTACAAATGCAATGATTGATACTTTAACATTGGTAACACCTACCGCAATAGACATAACTCCAACTTGTAATAATTCTTGTTCGAGATGTGATTCCTCATCCTGTACTTTTCCTTATGGCATTGAGAAATACGAATACGTTGGTTTGCTTGTATTTGATACATCCTTATCTTGTTGCAATATTAGGATGTATTTTCAGGGCTGTTGCAGAAATACAAACATAACAACAGGTGCTGCTGGAAAACCATTTTATACTTTTGCAGAATTTAACAGATGCTTGACAACCTGTGATAACTCACCTCAGTTTACAAACCCTCCAATTGCAATTATCTGTATTGGGCAAGATTTTGTGTTTAACCATGGGGTATTTGATACGGATAAAGATTCACTCGGAAGATTGTCAGACTCCTTAGTTTATTTATGGGGACATCCTTTAAGTGACTCAGGTAATAATATTGCCTACAAAGGTCCATACACCTTTAAAAAACCAATCTATTTTTGGAGCTTTCCTAATGCTAACTTACCATTCCCTCGTGGTTGTCACTTAGATTTACATACTGGGGGTATCTTTTTTAGATCTATGAAAATTGAACAAACCGTTATGGTTACCAAAGTTGAAGAATTTAGAAATGGTACTTTAATAGGAAGAGTTAGGCGAGATATTCAGGTAATTGTTATCAACTGTCCGAACAACCGTGCTCCATCATTAAGTGGACCATTTTATAAAGAAGTTTGTGCAGGTACCACGGTCAATTTTACAATAAATACAAACGATTACAACTCTAATGACACGCTTAGAATTAGCTGGAATAATACAATTCCAGGAGCTACATGGACTTCAAATAATGGCAATACAAAACATCCGTCAGCTAATTTATCTTGGACACCTTCAACTAATATGGTTAGTCCTATTCCTTATGTATTTACGGTAACGGTAAAAGATGATGCTTGTCCTGTAAACGGTAAAGCCACACGATCGTATCAATTACTTGTAAAACCGGTACCAAAAGCCAATATATCAGTAGTTGATTCAGGTTGTGGAAATTACGGATTATTTGCAACACCACTATTGGGTTCAAATCCTACGTATCATTGGATAGGGAATTTTATTAATGGATTCGCAAAAACAGGATATTATATGAATTTCAAATACAACGGGCCTGGTAGTTATCCGTACTCAATGACAATGACCGCTAAAAATTGCCAGAGAGTATATTTTGATACAATAGAAGTTGATACATTCCCACTTGCCATTTTACCAAATGATACAGCTATATGCTATGGTAGTAACCTGACAATTCCCGGAACGATATTATATGGACATCCGAATCTCGAATATTATTGGAGTACAGCTGATTCAAATGTTATGCAAACAACAACCGGACATTTGTATAATAATACAACGGTTTCATTTACAGTAAAAGACACAAATGGTTGCGAACATACTGATAAAATAAAAATTAAAGTGCATAAATTGCCAACAGTGAAAATAATTCAGGGTGATAGAATATGTACAAGTGATAGTGTTTTACTAAGCATGAATTATTTGCTTGATAAAACAAATTTATCAGTAATTAATTGGTGGAATATTGATGATTCGATTTTATTAGGTTCCGGTTTAACTAAAATGATATATGATTCGGGAGCTTTCAGTTGTCAGGTTATAGATGATTTGGGATGTATTGGTTATGACACAATAAATGTGGTGGTTTCAAAACTTCGATGTGCTATTGGTAATTATGTAGAAATATGTGAAGGCGATAGTGCTTTTATTAATTCGGTTGTTACAAATCCACAGGGATATGTGAGTTACAGATGGAGTAGCGGAGATACTGCAAGTCATATTGCAACCAAGCCAATTTATCAGGATGAAAAAATATATTTAACTGTAAATGATGATAATAATTGTGAATATACTGACAGCCTTATGATTGATGTTCATAATATAAGTCTTGATATTGGTAAAGATATGAATATATGTCATCCTGAATTAAAAACAATTGTTCCGCAATACCAGCTAAACCGTAATGAAGCTAATCCAATAATTCAATGGTTTAAAGAAAATGATACTGTATTTCATGAAATCAGTGATATATTATCTGTAGGTACAGAAGGTAAATATTATTGTAAACTTACCGATAGTATTGGTTGTTCATTGACTGACAGTCTGAATGTAATAGTTCATTATCTAACAGTTTATGCAGGAGAGGATGATACCTTATGTTCACATTTCGGACATATAAAATTAAATGGTATTCCTGCAGGTTATAGTGGCGTATGGTACGGTAAGGGACTGGTAAAATTAAATAATAACTGGTATTTTAACACAAAATATAAAAACATTTCGGATGGTGAAAATGTAGTATTAAGATATAAATTTACAGATTCAAATAATTGCAAAAACTCCGATACATTGATTTATACTGTGTTTTTAAGTGATAAAAAACCTGAAGCAGGAACTTATCCTCCAATATGTGAAAACAGTAATAAAATCATGCTAAATGGTCAACCATCCGGTGGATACTGGACAGGAAAAGGTATTGAATATCATACATTTTTTAATCCTTTAATAACAGGGGCTGGAAATCAAAAGGTGTTTTATACAACTGGTCATAAAAAGTGTTTTCAAATCGATTCGGCAATAATAGAAGTTTTGCCATTACCAATCATACAAATCAATCCATCAAATAATAAATTCAAAATGTGCAAAAAGGAAGGATTAGTTTTCATAAACCATTCTCCTGTCGGTGGCACTTATGGCGGTTACTGGTCAGGTAATGTTGGCTCAGGAGGATACTTCAATTCGAATAAAGCAGTTGGTGATTACCAAATCGCATGGCATTTTACCGACAACAACGGATGCTACAATGCTGACACAATAAATCTTTCGGTAGTTGAACCGATAATAACTATTGACAAATCAAAACCCTTGGTTTGCAAAAACAAATACTTTCAATTAAATGCACAATTCGAAAATGCACAAGGTTTGTTCTGGACAAAAGGAAATAAAAATGATGGATATTTTGTTGGCAGTCAGTATTTAAATTCTGTTGAATATAAACAT
>JAYEOP010000209.1 GCA_034723125.1 Bacteroidota bacterium
TAAAGGTAAATTGTTTTTATTTGTGTTAATCATTCTTTAATTCATTTTTGTTGCTAAATTTTCCAACCATAAATCTAAGACTCTGAAACAAGCATTTGCAAATTAATATTAAAATTCAGAAAATAATTGGTTCTATGTCAAATACTGTGGGTAATTAAATTTGCCACAGACCTCGTCTGTCGAAGACATGCAAAAAGTAAAGACTACGTCTGTCAAAGACAGATTCATAGATTACAAAATTTCCCTTTTTATAATTAGTGCTTATAAGAAAATTACAGATATTAAAAATAAGTGTTTACCCCTGCCCTAAAGAGAGCACTGATTTTCAATGACTTTTCCCTTTAGGGTTTAAGGCAGTAAGTCATTGAAAAGCAAATTTTTTAGTGTTTTCTTAGAGGCACTAATTAGACCTAAAAAATGCTTATATTTGAAAATAAATTAATCAGTAATTTGAGTTATTGTACAGATTGTCGTTGGTGATAACTACTGTGTAATAATTTACCGTGTAGAAGTTATTAAGGAAATATGTTATAACTGATTATTTCATTAAAATAATTGTAACTAATCAGTATGCTTATAGTGTTGATTCTGTGAGTATTATAAAATTTATTTTTACCGCAAGGAGCATAAAGTATCTATGCAAAGAGTGCTAAGTTATTGAATATACGTTATTTGCGAACTTTACGGTTAAATCACTTATTTTACTCAAATATAACGTAATACAATTTATTATTACACACTGATTAGTTACAAGTAATTTATTATATTTGTACAAAAAATATTATGGAGATTATATGTCCTATACATCAGTTTGAGATTAGATATAGTAATATCTTAAATTTTCCATTAATAATAAGGGAAGCGATTGCTCCATTTGTTAAACTTGCAAGTCGTATTGGTATTGATAACGAGAATTCTCATAGTGAACGAATAACCTTATTTTTTGATGAACAATATTATCAGATTGTAATTTTGTGGGATAGGATTTACATAAAAGTAGAAAATAACGGATATTTTTCTTTGAATGAAAATAATTCTATAATAGAGGAACCTTTTCTAAATTTGTTCTCAAAGATATCAGAAATGAAAGGGTTTGGTGAAATAAAAAATTGTTTGTTTTTTAGTATATTTGTACATCCTAAAAAAGATAATTTAGATATTGTAATTAAAGATTTTACTGAAAAATATTTCACTAAAAATAGTTTGTCTTTACTTCCTAACTATTCTGATATTGGTATTTCTGTTGAAAAAAATGATGACAGATCACAAATATTTTTAAATTTTGGACCTTATATTGGGGCAGACGATTTAAAGAAGAAAAATATTGTTATAAAAAATACAGAATTATTAAAAGAATTAGAGTGCACAGGAGAAATGTTGGAATATAAATATTTTGAAAATAATAAAAATGTTCATTTCAAACTTTATAAAAATATTTTTCAAAAACAAGACGAGTACATTAAAAGATTATGGAAATAATTAATCAAGAAATTCCGACAAAAGAATATTCTGAATATAATACTTTAAAGGCCTTAAAGAAAGATGTATCAGAAGAACTAAATCTTAACGAAATCAATATTTATCCTGAAAATAAAATATCTGAATTTGATTTTAAACATAAAGATTTTATTTCTGCTGAGTATTGGACAAAAAGTGTAAGTTTACAGGCACAAGTGTTATTGATTAATAAAAATCAAATTACTTGTGAATGCCTTATTGATAAAGAAAATAGAAAGTTTGAAACAAGAGTATTCTCAAAAGAACTATTTTTGCACTTATCGAATCTTAAAATAAAGACTTTTGTATTAATAACTATTAGGACAAAACTTGGCTCAAGTAGAATTGATGTGTATGATGGGAAACATATGGTTAATGAGCATCTTTTCAAAACACAAAACTCTTGGAATTTATTAGAGAATTCTGGTTTGGATAAGCCAATTTCCTTTAAAGATGATTAAGATTACTTTTAAAAATGTAGGGCAAGGTGACAGTATTATTATCGAATGGAATAAAGATGATAGAAATAAGATTGCATTAATTGATTGTAATTTATACCAAGAAAGCAATCCTGTATTAAAACATATTACTGATAATGAATATACAGAGATTGAGTATGTAATATTAAGTCATCCACATTATGACCATTTTTCTGGATTTCTTCAGCTTTTAAAGCATTGTAAAGAAAATAATATTCATATTAAGTATTTTCTACATACATCTTCTCAAACGCCTTCATTTCTTAAAATGGCTACAAAATCAGCAACCTCTGAAACTGAATTGCAAAATTTGTTTTTATTTATTCAAAATAATTTTGAACAAATGAATATGCAAGTTGGTGCAATACAAGCTGAGATGCCATCTGAAATACCGCTGTCAAATGATTACAGTATTTCAGTATTGGCACCAAGTCAAAAGGAACTAAACAATTATATATCAGGAGCAGATTATCCTTTTGATGAAGAAAATCCTCACAATAATCCAAAGGCAAACTGGTTAAGTACAATTCTCAAAATTAATACTTTAAACGGATATGTTTTGCTAACATCTGATGTTGATAAATCATCCTTGATTCGTATTGATATAAAACATCCAGAAAGATTACAATCAAAATTAATTCTTGCTCAAAGCCCTCATCATGGAGCAAAAACAAATCATAATAATGCATTTTGGAGAAAAAGAAATAGAGAAACTCAAACCCCTATTGTTTTTTCTGTTGGAACTAATTCTTATGACCATCCAAGTGAAGAAGCTGTAAAATTTTTTAGAAAAAATGATTACAAAATTTTCTCAACTAATAAAAAGGGAGCTTTAAGTGAAATGAAAGAAGAAATAAAAGAAATTGTTCTTGCTCTTAATATGTTTAGTATTAAAGAAATAGTTGATGATAATGATTTGCAAGGTGATAAAATATTTGATTTAGATTAACCTGACATGTTATGTGCTTAGCTACTTTTCTTCTAATATTTTAAATGCATTTCTCACAATCTATTCAAATATTAATATGTCTCTGATTTATCTGTTTTTAAAAAGACTTGATGATAGAAATTCAATTATTATTAAAGGTAATATTACAGATTTAAAATGACAAAAAATATTTAACTTTCCCAGTATCTCTGTTGAACCGATTTTAGCTGAAATTATATTATAGTAAAAATCCTTTCAGTATTATTTGGAATTAGATACTTCAAAGTGCTAATTTTAAAAAATATTAAAAGTTGATAAAAACAATAATATCGCTTTTTTTTAAAAATAAACTATTAGAAAATGAAAGATAAAATTTGTTTAATCGGATTATTTGAGCATTCGCAAGATGTAAAGGATAAGATATCTTTTGATACATCTAATTATACGTTAGAAAAAAATATTCTTTTTTATGATTATGATTTTGCAAAAACAAATGAAGTCCAACTTTTTGTAAAGGGATTAATTTATAATTCGGATGAATTAAAAA
>JAYEOP010000210.1 GCA_034723125.1 Bacteroidota bacterium
GTGTAACGTTCGAGTGTATGTGCCGTAAGGGATTGCGGAGTAGTATCCTGTCTATCGACACTAAAGGTTAAACGGGCTACAAACCTTGATACTACTACAATCTCGCTTATTTTTTATATACATTGTTAGCATACGTTTATTCAATTCGTTCTAAAAAAAGAGTTTCAGTAATGCCTGGAGAAGTTTGGCTTCCAATTCTTGTAGTCAAAAAAAACTCAATAATTAAATATTTGCCATTCTGAAAGCTACAATATGAACTGAACTTAGTTAACCCATATGCTTCATATTCAAAAAGATTATTGCTGATGCGAATAGTTTCGAATACCAAACTATCAACTGTTACAATGGTTTGTACATAAACATTAACAGCTACTCTTTCCATTAATTTGGAAGGTTTTTCCGCACAATAATAAGGTGCGATTTTCTTTATTGGATACGTCAAAGAACATTCATGAGTTTTGTAAGAAAGTGAATCGTTAATAAAGGATTTACCTTCCGTTGTATATAAGATTCTATCAGAATATAGGACTTCATCATTACGACATGAAGTCTTATAAACAAAAGCATAATTATTAAGTGAATCGGGTAGTGAAATGTCTCTTTTTAATTTAAAAATGGAGTCAACGAATGAATAAAATCTTTCTATTTCTAGAGAATCTTTAATTTGCTCGAACTCTTGACCGAATGAGCTACCTGCAAAAAAGAAAGATAATGTCAATGTTATTATTTTTTGTCTCATTTCTATGTATGCTAACGGCAGTCTGTCTAATAACCCTAACCACCGATTAAATTTTTGTCAAATATAAGAACATTTCTACTTTGCTCAAAAATTATTTGTTTTTTTTAGTTTGCGTTTTTCGAATTGCTTCTTGCAGTGATGTTGGAAAAATATATGCCTGTCTTCTGTCTTTTCCTTGTATAAATTTCATTTATAAAAATAGAAATTATTCCTTTGGTGGCAAATTATTTTTATCTACAAATTGTTGATTTTTTTAGACAGTCTGACGACTGATGTAGAAGTAGTAGCGGGTTTCAAAGCGATACTCTTCAAATTTACCAAATAGCCAAATCTTTTCCGCTAAATCCGTCAAATCAAAGATTTGGCGGGCCGGATATGAGTACTATCGCTACAATTTGCTACCATAAAGCTATTACTTTTACATTTTGTTAGCTTTTCGTTGTTTATTCTTCTATTTCTTTATTCTTTTCTTCGTTTTTTTCTTCAAGTTTTTTTGCATTCAATGGAGCTATTACATTTTTTCCTGTTTTTTCTTCAATTTCTTTTCTTGTATTTCCTGCAATTGTTCCTCCTTGTTTTGCAATCTTTCTATTTTCTAAAAGTGTTTTAGGCTTCTTCTCTTTTGATATTTCGGTTGTTGTTGCTTCCGCAAGCATATTCAAAACCAACTCTAAATTGGTCATGTTATCTCGCAAATTTTCTTTCTTTAAATCTTTTAGATCTTTGTATTCTCGTGTTGTCATTCCTGACCAAGCCTTAGTTATCTCGTCTGTCAATATTGCAAATTCTAATCCTTTCTTAACGCCTCGCTCTTCCCATTCATCAGTCAAATCCTTTCTAACTTCAATACTTTTCAGCCTTTGGTTAATCCAGTTCGTTGAATATCCTTTTTTTAAATATGTTTCCATTGCTCTTTCAAAAGCTTTCTCAGGGTCTTCTGTTTCCTCTATCCGTTCATATCCAACTTTTGCTAACCAAACTTTAAACGGTTCTGCGTTTGGCGAAGGTATTGATTGAATTAATCTTAATAACTGCTCTGTGTCAGCTACATCAGTCATTCGCATTTTGCCGTCAACAGCTTTCATTTTCAACCCGTGACAATTCGTCACGGTTTCATTTCCTTCCTTTTTTAGTCTTTCTTTAAGCTTTCTCCAATATGCTTGTGGATTAACACTTTTTGTTAAAACAGAAATAATATCTACAATTGAAAAATACCATTTCTCTTGTTTATTATCCCATTCTACACGAACTCGTTGGTCTTGAAATAATTTTATCGCAGTTTCTTTTTTCATACATTTCTTTTTTCAAATCCAAAGATAAATAAACAATTTGTTCTTCGATAATTTTTAATCTTGTAATATCATTTTTTCAATGAAAGCTAACGTCAGTCTGTCTAATAACCCTAACCACTAATTAAATTTTTATCAAATATAAGAACATTTCTGCTTTGCTCAAAAATTATTTGTTTTTTTTAGTTTGCGTTTTTCGAATTGCTTCTTGCAGTGATGTTGGAAAAATATATGCCTGTCTTCTGTCTTTTCCTTGTATAAATTTCATTTATAAAAATAGAAATTATTCCTTTGGTGGCAAATTATTTTTATCTACAAATTGTTGATTTTTTTAGACTATCTGACGGTTTGAATATGGTGCGTATCACACTTTATTCAATAATTTTCTTTGGTTTCACAATTTTCAAACTTACTAATTCTTTGTCTATGACCTACCAACTGCGGCATGCACTATATTTTTTGTCAGCTACTACCATTTTATTCATTCAGTCTTGTTTCAATGTCCATTCGTTGATGTAGAATCCTGATAATTTCAATTTCTTCATTCTTACTGTTGATTTTATAGAAAATAAAATGTGATTTTATTCGAGAACGAAAATATCCTTTTCTTACTTTATTATAATCTTTTCCAGATTTTGGGTCATCAGTGAGATATTCTATTTCATCCATTATCAAGTTGAAATATCTGTCAGCCTGTTTTATCGACCATTTTTCAATAGTGTAAAGCCAAATATTTTCAATATCTCTACTTGCTTCTTGACTGATTTTATATTTCATTATTCAGCCAAATATTTTTGATGAAGGGTTTTAAAAAAAGATGTTCGGTCAAAATCTTTTATAAAGCCTGATTTTTCTCCTTTTTTCAGTTCTTTTATAAGTTCTGTTTTTTTAGATTCTTCGTGTTCAAACATTCTCAACGCAGTTCTCACAACTTCACTTACAGAAGAATATTTTCCTGATTCAATCTGATGATTGATGAAATTATCAAAATAATCACCTAAAAAAATTGATGTGTTTTTCGCCATAACTTTAAATTTGCTACAAAAGTACTAATACTTGGTAGGATTTCAAAATTAATTTTCAGATTTCGTTCGAACTGCTTGCAACTAACGGCAGTCTGTCTATAAACCCAAACATTGATATTTGTACTCAATCAGTAATTCTCCAAATAGCTGTTTTTTAAAATCATACATTTTGTTGTCTTATTAAAATAATTGCTTGTTAATTTTATGATTAAAAACTTATCAGAAATTTAAAGAAATAAACATCAATGGAAGAATTATGTACAAAAATTAAAATTTAACTTAAAAATCAACAAAAATGAATTATTTAAAATAAAAAAGTATCAAAAAAAATGAAATGTTGCCAAAATACAATCACTAATTTTAAAATTACCCGAAAAAATTTAACTTT
>JAYEOP010000211.1 GCA_034723125.1 Bacteroidota bacterium
AGCCGACCACCTAAAACAACGCCGAAAACTGGATAAAGTCGGCGGTAAACCATACCTCTCATTACTGATCAACAACGTACATACAGATAATAACTTGGGCACCTATGCCAAGATTATCAGAAACAAATCGTTGTTCAAACAATTAATCACGATCTCGACTGAAATTATCGAGCAAAGCTATGAAAAAGAAACAGATGCTCTGGTCAGCAAGGCTGAACAATTAATAAATGAAGTCGCCCGAAATTGTGAACAGTCAGAGATCACGCATATAGCTAAAATTGTCAAAAAAAGTTTTAGCGCTATCGACTCTGCTTATAGTAACGACTCCGTAATTACTGGTGTGACCACAGGGTTCTGGGAATTAGACGATATTACAAACGGCTTACAACGCTCTGACCTGATTATCATTGGCGGACGTCCGGGCATGGGGAAAAGCTCGTTAGCCTTGAATATCGCTAAGAACTGTGCCGAGCTGCCCAGTTGTAACAAGGTTGCTTTTTTTTCGCTGGAAACATCGAAAATTCAACTTGTTCTCAGATTACTGAGTAGTATAGCGGAGGTTGAGACTAGATATTTAAATAAAGGAACAATAGAAGATGTTGCTTGGCCTCGTCTCTCAGAAGCTGCTACCATAATTTCGGAATTGCCAATATATATGGATGATACACCGGGAATCAGCGTTGATGAGATGCGGGCCAAAGCGAGACGTTTGCAAAAAAACAAAGGGCTGGATATGGTGATAATTGACTATCTCCAACTCATGTCTGGTGATTGTGAGAGTCGGGAGCGGGAGATTGCCAAAATTTTGCGCTCTTTAAAGGAGATGGCAAAGGAACTTAATGTTCCGGTGATTGCCCTCTCACAGCTCAACCGAAATGTTGAGTCGCGATCAGACAAACGACCGCAGCTTTCCGATCTGCGGGAGTCGGAGGCCTTTGAGGAAGATGCCGATGTCATTATGTTTATTTATCGTGACGAGTACTACAACAAGGATAACCCCTACAATAAAGACACGGCTGAGATTCTTGTATGTAAACAACGAAATGGTCCTACAGGAGTTATTAATCTGAGATTTTTCAGTCAGTTTTCATGCTTTCTTGATCTCTACAAATAATAAAACCAAACAGGGAAAATCATAACCATGAACAACTTATCAGGGTCACCACATTTTCATATTGTTGAATCTGAAAAAAGCTGGATTGAAGGTAAGGCCGTTGAGCAACTGAAAAAGACCTCTGAACTTCCAGGAATGGAGAGAGTCATCGGCATGCCCGATATTCATCCCGGCAAAGGGGCTCCAGTCGGCGCAGTATTTATCAGCAAAGACATTATCTACCCTTACCTGCTCGGCAATGATGTTGGCTGCGGTATCGGACTCTGGCAAACTCAACTTAAACGCAACAAACTTAAACGTGATCGATGGGTTAAGAAATTAACTGGCCTGGAAACAGCCTGGGGTGGAGATATCCCGGAATGGCTCTCGCGATATTCCATCAAAGCCAGGCCTTACGATGATGCATTGGGAACTCTTGGCGGAGGCAATCATTTTGCCGAATTACAACTGTTTGAGCAGATAGAAAACCTTACTCTTTTTAAAAATTTAGGTTTGGACAAAAACAGGTTCATGGTTTTGGTTCACAGCGGCTCAAGAGGTCTTGGAGAATCCATTTTACGCTCCCACACCGATGTCTACGGCGCCCAAGGACTGGAAGAAGAGTCCAACAATGCGAGAGTTTATATTGAAAAACATGATCAGGCAATCAAGTGGGCCGCAGCCAACAGAGCTTTGATTGCCCATCGCTTTACTTCTTGTCTGGGAACTCAAGGGGTTAACATCCTTGACATATGCCATAACAGCCTGACCTCTAAGACCATTGAAGGAGGCAATTACTGGTTACATCGAAAGGGAGCCGTCTCAGCCGAAGAAGGCGCTATCGTCATCGCCGGAACAAGAGGGTCTTTAAGCTATCTGGTCATGCCGACCAGCAACCAGAAATTAAACGGCTACTCTTTAGCACATGGAGCCGGTCGCAAATGGAATCGCCATGAGAGCAGAAAACGGCTGAGCTCTCGATACAAGCCGCAAGCACTATTACAAACCGAACTCGGCAGTAGAGTAATCTGTGAAAACAAAGATCTACTCTACGAAGAAGCCCCACAATCGTACAAAAACATCGAAACCGTCATTCAAGATCTACAAAATGCCGGGTTGATTGAGGTGGTGGCATCTTTGCGACCAATAATCACATATAAAGTACGGAGTCAGAGATGAATCAATGGTTACAAATAACTGCCGGCCGTGGACCGGAAGAGTGTTGCTGGGTGGTCAGCAATCTCGTAAAACGAATTATCAAAGATGCTGCCAAACATGGAGTTGATGTCAAGATTTTAGATGCTTTACCGGGAAAACAGGCCAACACTTTCAGGTCTGCTCTGCTGGCGTTGGACGGTGCCGACTCTGATGCCTTCTCATCATCGTATCAGGGTGCCATCCAATGGATCGGCAAAAGCCCGCTCCGACCAACTCACAAACGAAAAAACTGGTTTGTTGCAGTCAACCGATTCAAACCGCCAAAAGAGCAGTATTTCGATCAGAAGGATATCAAAATTGAAACCATGAGGTCATCAGGACCGGGCGGACAACATGTCAACAAATCAGATACTGCTGTAAGAATAACCCACCTCCCCTCGAAAACAACGGTTATTGCCCGTGAGGAGAGATCGCAGCATATGAATAAAAAGCTGGCGTTGGCCCGCCTTTTCTCGATTATTAAAGAAAAAGAAGACAACCGGCAGGCGCATTTTCAACAAAAAGTATGGACTGGGCACAATAACATTGAGCGCGGCAATCCGATCAGAGTTTTCAGAGGTAATGATTTTAAAGCAAATTCACCGATCTAAACATTGAGAATATAGTGTACAGATGTAGCAAATATTGCTATGGTAATCGCAAATAAATATCAAACACACAAAAGAAGGAAACTTACTCCATGCCATCATCCAGATACCTGACCAAATCCCGCTTCGTCATGGCAATGGAATGCCCGAGCAAGCTGTTTTATAGCGGCAAAAAAGAGTATCTCAATCAAAGCAATGACGACCCGTTTCTGGATTCACTCGCAGAAGGAGGTTTTCAGGTTGGCGCTCTGGCCCGGGAATACTTTCCTGACGGGATATTGATAGAAACTATGAACTACGATACTGCACTACGAAAAACCGCCGAGCTTCTACAAAGAGATAAGGTAACCATTTTCGAAGCGGCTATAAAGTACCAGAATCTCTTCGTACGGGTTGATATTCTGGTTAAAGATGGAAATCATTTTGAATTGACTGAGGTGAAAGCCAAATCGATTGACGCTACAGATCTCGACCAATTCACGAATAGAAAAGGAGAGATAGCCTCCGATTGGAAATCCGTCATCTACGATGTAGCATTTCAG